>DATFKM010000387.1:0-5948 GCA_035268645.1 Paracoccaceae bacterium
GAGGTCGCCGAGGAAGAGGTCGCCGGCCGAATCGAGGATGCCGATGCGCGCGCCGGCGTCGGCCGTCGCGTCGACCCGCCCGCCGAAGTCGTTGGCGGCCGACGTCTCGAGGATCACGCCGAAGGCCGGGCCGACGGAGACGAAGTCGCTCCGCCCCGCCACGGTGATGCCAGTGGGCGTCTGGAGGATCGGGCCGTTCCCGGCGAAGACCGACAGGGTCTCGGCGTCGACGTCGTCGAGCGTCACGTCGCCCCCCGCCACCGCCACGTCCACCGCTCCGCCGAGCAGGCGCGAGTGGACGCCGCCGGCGTCCTCCGCCAACGCCAGATCGCCGCGCGGCAGCGCGCCGGGGCCGTCGGGATCGAGGGTCCGCGCATCGAGGGCGCCGAACTCGTTGCCCGAGAGCGTCAGCAGGATCGAGGCCGCACGAAGCGAACTCGCACCCGCGGCGTCCGCCGTGACCGGAGCCGACTGCGTCAGGGCGCCCGCCGTCTCGAGGTCGAGCGACGGCGCCGAGACCCCGGCGAGATCCAGTCCGCCCGAGGCGTCGAGGAAGGCGAGCGTCCCCGTCGCGACGGCCGCGAGCACGTCGACGGCGTTGGCCTCGCCCAGCGTGATGGGCGAGCCGGGCTGCGCCGTCGAGACTTCGAGGCGTCCCGCCGAAAGCGGATCGGTCTGCGTCAGCGCTCCGGCGGCCGAGACGGCCGCCTCGAGCGTCACGTCGCCGGCGGCCGTCATCGGGCCGAGCGCCAGCGCGTCGGCTTCGCGGAAGCTCAGGCTGCCGCTGGAGGAGGCCTCCAGCCGGTCGACGGCGTTGAGCTGCGTCAGCACGATGTCGGACGCGCCCGCGGAGGTGGAGACGGCGAGGGTTCCGGTCGTGATGCCCGCGGTCTGGGTCAGAGCCCCCGCCGAGGCGGTGGCGGCGTCCAGCCTCACGTCGTCGGCGGCGATCGGGCCCAGGGCGAGACCGTCCAAGTCCCGGAAGGTCAGGACGCCGGCCACGGTCGCGTTCAGCGCGTCGACGTCGTTCGGCCCGGTCAGGGTGACGTCCGAGCCCGCGACGCCGGTGGAGACGGTCGCCGTGTCGGCGAAGATCGCCGCGCCGGCGCCATCGAGGGCGCCTGCCGAGACCGTCGCGGCCTCGACCGTGACGCCGCCGTTCGCGACGTCGATCCCGCCGAGGCGGAGGGCGGAGGCGTCGCGCAACGCGAAGCCCGCGTCCGCGGCGCCCTGCACGGTTCCGAAATCGTTCTCCAGAGTCACGGGTCCGCCGCCCAAGGCGACGGTGACGCCTTGGTCGAGCGCCACGCTCGCGCCGGGAGCGACGGCGAAGAGCGTCGTCGTGCCCGGCACGTCGACGAGAGCCGCGTAGGCGCCGCCGCCGTCGAGCGCGGGCTGGCCCGGGCCGGGACGCGTGCGCCCGTCGCCGGCCGTCGCCGGCGGCGCCGGCGCGACAGGCGCCGCGAAGGCCACCCGGTCGCCCGCCGCGACGTCGCCGAGCAGGCCGGTGAAGGTCGAGATGCCCGCGCCGCCCGTCGCCGTGACCGAGAGCGCGGGTGCGTCGATGCGGCCGAGCTGCACGCCGCCCGCGACCACGTCGAGGAAGCCGGGCGTGCGCACCCTGTCGAGGCGGACGAGGTCCGCCGCCTCGACGCGGCCCGGCGTGGCGAAGGCGCCGCCGCGGATGCCGCCGGCGAAGACCACGCCGTCCAGCGTCAACTCGCGCACGACGGGCACCGAGAAGCCGAGGTCCCCGACCTCGCCGAGGCGCATCAGGAGGGTGCGTGTTCCCGGAAGGTTCAGCGTCAGGTCGAGCCCGGCGACCGAGAATTCGGAGAGCGAGACGTCCCCGCCCGTCGCGGTCAGCGCGGTCGTGCCGAGATCGGTCACGAGGTCCGTCGCCGCGATCGAGGCGCCGGTCGCCGAGAGGGTCTGCAGGAAGGCGCCGCCGAGGCCGTCCACCGAGACGCGCGTCAGCTCGAGCGCGCCGCCGGCGGTCACGGAGAGGCTGCGCTCGGCCCGGCTGTCGACCAGCGCGAGCCCGTCGACGTCGTTCACCGCGACGGCGGACCCGATCACGGAGAGCCGGTCGAAGTCGTTGGCGCCCGTCAGCGTCACGTCCCGCGGGCCGCCGTTCAGCGCGGTGATCTCGGCATCGGCCACGGGGGCGCCGGCGGTCCCGACGCTCGTGCCGAAGGACTGCGTGACCGGCCCGTTCGCGAGGACGGCGAGCGAGGCGGCGCGCAGGTTCCCCAGCACGAGTCCGCCGCCGTCGGCGTCGCGCAGCGCGACGCCGCCCCCCGCCGCGTCCACGCTCGCCGTGCCGAAGGCGTTGGCGGCGTCGAGCAGCACGTCGCCGCCGCCCGTGACCCTCACGGCGAGCGCCGACGCCGAGAGCGGCGCGATGTCCGTCACGTCGCCCCCCGCCGTGACGTCCAGCACGGTCGTGGCGATGCCGTCGAGCGCGATGCCGGTCCGGTCGCGGAGGTCGACCGTCGGGGCGAAGCCGCCGAGGCGGACCGACCCGAAGTCGTTGTCGACGTCCGAGAGGAGGACCGGGAACAGGGCGCCCTGCTGGATGAAGGTCTCGCCCCCCACGACCACGCCCGCGCCGTCGGCGACGAGCGGCTGCGTCACCGCGCCCGGCGTCGTGACGAAGAGCGAGCCGGCGTCGACGGCGTTCAGCTGCAGGCCGGAGAACAGCGCCGCGTCGGTGTCGTTCACCACCACGTCGCCGCCGGCCGCCAGCGTCACGGCGCCGAAGTCGTGGCCGAAGTCGAGCGTGACGTCGGCGCCGGGACCGACGGCGCGGAACACGGCCGTCGGCGCGGTCAGGAGGCCCCCGTCCACGATGCCGCCCGCGGCCTCGACCGTCAGCGCCGTCTGCACCGAGATGTCCCCCAGCGTGACGGCCGTGGCGTCGGCGATCGAGACGACGTCGAGCGGCCCGGCGCTGAAGATCTGCAGGCTCGAGAACTCGTTCGAGGGATTGGAGAGATCGACGCTCTGCAGGAGCGGCGACGACTGCACGAAGCTCGCGGCGCCGGAGACGTCGATCCGGTCCGCGGGATCGGCGGAGAGCTGGTCGATGGAGCCCTCCGCGGCGACGACGAGCGTCGCGGCGGTCACCCGCCCGAGGGTGATGCCGGAGGCGGAGGCGAGGCTGACCGCGCCACGGCCGGCGCCGCCCACCGCCTCGGCCCCGATGGAGGCGAAGCTGATGCCGGGCCCGGTCAGGTCGATGTCGGGCGCCGGCCCGGCGGGCGCGACGGCCGAGATCAGCGCGTCGCCGGTCGCGGCGAAGGCGCCGGAGAGGACGACCGCGCCCTGGGTGCGGATCGTGACGTCGGCGCCGGAGACGCCGGCGAGCGTGATGCCGCCGTCGTCGTCGTCGATGGTCACGTCGCCGGGAGCCGAGACGTCCACCGTGGCGAAGGCGTTGCCGGCCTCGCCGAGCGTGACGCCGCCCGCGGTCGTCGAGAGGTCGGCGAGGGTCGCGACCTCGACCGTCGTGCCGGGCGTCTGCGTCACCGCACCCGAGGCGCGGAGGGTGAGGCTGGAGGCCGCGACGGAGCCGAGGCCGAGCGCGCCGGCCGAATCCGTGATCTCCACCGCGAAGCCGGGCGCGAGGACCGAGGCCGCGCCGATCGCGTTCGCGGTGTTGTCGAGGTCCACCGCCCCGCCCGCCGAGATCGCGACGGCCCCGCCCACGCTCAGCGCCGAGCCGGTCGCGAGGCCCGCGTCGCGCTGGTCCACCGCGCCGGCGGCGAGCAGGTCGAACGACCCCGCCACGACGTCGCCGAGCAGGAGGTCGCCCGCGTCGTCGCGGATCGAGACGGCCTGGCCGGGAGCGGTCGCCTCGAGTTCCGCGAAGGCGTTGCCGGCCTCTTCGAGCGTCACGCCGGCGGCCTCGAGCGTCGCGGCCCCGACCACGACCGTCGTGCCGGCCTGCTGGGTGACGGCGCCGTCGGAGAGGAGGTCCAGCGCCCCGCCCGCGACGTCGCCGACGATCATGCCGCCGACGTCGTCGAGCGAGACGTCCCCGCTTCCGGTGACGGCGGAGACCGAGGCGAAGTCGTTGGCGTTGGAGGCGTTCGCGAGATCGCCGTCGCCGAGGACGAGGTCGCCCGCGCCGGCGCCGACGAAGCTCGCGGATCCGGAGACGACGAGGCCGGTGGTGCCGTTCTGGCGGATGCCGAGCCCGGAGACGACGGACAGTTCGGGCGCGGTGATGTCGCGCAGGCCGATGTCGGCCGCGGCGAGGCCGGTGATCGAGACGGAGCCGCCGGCGGCCACCTCGATCGGCTCGCCCGCGTCGAAGGAGAAGGTGTCGGCCCGCAGCGTCAGGTCGAACGCCCCGCCGCCCGGAGTCTGCACCACGCCGCCGGAGGCGTTGGCGAAGGCGAGCTGGCCTTCGGCGAAGAGACCGACGGCCCCGGTCAGGCCCGCCGGCACGTTCACCGCCGTCGCGTCGCTGAAGCCGCCTTCGACCGTCAGGTCGCCGGAAGCGCCGCCGAAGGCGGTCGCCGCGAATTCGACGGTGGCGCCCACCTCCCAGAAGTCGAAAGTCCGCGTGTCGAAGGTGACGCCCGCGTTCCCGGCGAGGGTCGCGTCTCCGCGCCGCGTGAGGCGCAGCACGTCGCCCCCGATCACCGAGAGGGTCGACGCGCCGTTGATGTTGAGGTCCTGGGAGGTGATCGAGAGGGTCAGCGCGCCCTGAGGGCCGGCGGCCCGCCCGATCGAGCCGTCCGGGTTGGCGAGCGTCACGTTGCCCTCGGCGATCAGCGAGAGCGCCGCGCTCTCGCCGGCGTTCACGGAGATCGCGTCGAGACCGTCGACCACGCGGACGTTGTCGCCGATGGATTCGAGAGTCGCCGTGCCGCCGCTCTCCAGCACCGGCAGCAGGTCCGCCGGGTCGACGTCCGAGCCCGGCTGAAGCACCACCGCGCCGCTCGCGCGCGCGAGGTAGCTGTCCGCCGTCACCGCCACGAGGAGGTCCGCGGAGAAGTCGGGCAGGCTCTCCGCCGCGCCCCCCTCGAGGCGCAGGACCGAACCGGCGCCGAGGGTGATCGGCGCCGCGCCCTGAGCGATGCCGCCGGTTCCGGCGGGCGTCACGAGCGTCACCGAGAGCGCGCCGCCGTCTCCGGCGGCCTGCGTGATGCCGCCGGAGCCCGCCAGCACCACCTGCCCGTCGGCGAGCAGCGTGATCGAGCTCTCGCTCACGCCGGGCGCGAGGTCGAGCCCCGCGAGGGCCGCGCCGAAGACGGTGATGTTTCCCGCCTCGCCGCCGGTGTCCACGGTCTCGACCACGAGGCCGGTGCCGTCCTCGATCGCGGCGCGCGCCGAGGCGGCGGTGACGTCGTCGTCGCCGCCGCCGATGTCGATGTCCGTGGGGTCGATCAGCCAGGTTCCGCCCGGACCGGCGGAGACCCGGCCGGTGACGCTCACCTCCGCGCCCGAGGTCTCCACGAAGCCGCCGCTCTCGGCGCCTCGGGCGAGGGCGGTTCCGGCGAAGGCCATCCGCTCCTCGGCCAGGATCACCGCGGCGCCGCCCCTGGCCGAGCCCGAGACGTCGAGCCGCGCCGTACCGGTCACATCCACGTCGCGCGCCCGCACGTCGACGCGTCCGCCGTCGCCGTCGCCGCCTCGCGCGCTGACCTCGCCCGCCACGAGCGCCTCGCCGCCCGGGGCGGAGACCGTGACCGAGCCGCCCGCCCCGTCCGCGAGGTCGGCCGAGACCACGCCCTCGACCGAGACGACGTTGTCGACCATGGCGTCCGCCGAGGCGGCGGAGATCAGGACCTCGCCGCCGGCGTTGACGATCTCGCCGGCCTGGGCGGCCGAGACGCCGGCCGTCGCCTGGTCGAACTCGAACGCGAAGAGGCCGTCGCCGGCGAGGTCGACGGCGTAGGTCTCCGCCCCCGCGACCACGACCTGCCCGCCGCGGC
>DATFKM010000388.1:0-6768 GCA_035268645.1 Paracoccaceae bacterium
CCCGACGAGGCGCGGCAGGTGGCGGAGAATCTGGTCCTCGCCGACCTCTCGGGCCATCCGAGCCACGGCATCGTGCGCACCGCCCGCTACGTCGAATGGGTGGAGCAGGGCCGCATGATCCCGGCCGCCAAGGTCGAGACGCTGTCGCGTTCCGGCGCGCTCCTGCTGATGGACGCGCATTACAGCTTCGGCCAGGTCGCCGGCGCGAAGGCGGTGGACGCCGCGGCGGAGGTGGCGGAGGCCGAGGGCGTCTGCCTGCTGGGCCTGCGCCGCTCGGGCCATCTCGGGCGCATCGGCGCCTGGGCCGAGCGGCTCTGCGCGCGCGGGCTCTGGTCGATCCACTGGGTCAGCGTGCCGGGTTCGCGGCTCGTCGCGCCCTTCGGCGCGACCGAGCGGCGCCTCGGCACCAATCCGATCTGCGTCGGCGTCCCGCAGGCGGGGGGCGACTTCGTGCTGGACTTCGCCACCTCCCGCGTCGCCGAGGGCAAGGTGCTGGTGGCGCTGAAGTCCGGCAAGGCGCTGCCGTCCGACGCGATGGTGGACCCCGACGGCTCGGACTCCGACCGCCCCGCGACCCTCTACGGCGAGACGGAGTCGCGCGCCGCGCCGGACCCGCGCGCCGGGCCGGGCGCGCTGCAGCCGATGGGCGACCACAAGGGCTCGGGCCTCGCGCTGGCCTGCGAGCTGCTGGCCGGGGCGCTGATCGGCTCGGGCACCAACGCGGACCCGAACGCGCGGTTCTGCAACGGCATGCTCTCCATCGTGCTCGACCCGAAGCGCTTCGGCGATCCCGAGGGGATCGCGGGAGAGGCGGCGGCGTTCCTCGAGGCCGTGCGCTCGGCCGCGCCGCGCGACGCGGCGAAGCCGGTGCTGACGCCGGGCGAGCCGGAGCGCGCCGGGCGCGAGGCGGCGGCGCGGAACGGCGTGGCGCTTTCGGCCGGGCTGCGGGCCTCGCTGGCCGAGGCCTCCGCCAAGACCGGCGTCGCGCCGCCCGACGGCATGGGCTGAGGCCGGGACCGGCCGGGTCGGCTTCGCCCCGGTCGGTCCGGGCGCCCCTCGCGTCGCCCTCGGGCGACGCGGCGGCGCGAGGGGGGTCGATCCCCCCGAGCGGCGCGCGCCCGTCGAGGAGGCCCGCGCTCAGACGTGACGGTCGAGGACCCCGCGGAACTTGTCCACCATCTCCGCGAAGTGCTCCTCGCCGGCCACGAACTGCGGCGCGAAGATCGCCACGTCGCCGGTGAACTTGACGTGCAGCCCTTCCCAGAAGAGCTCTGACTGCAGCGCCGGGCCTCGCTTGCCGGGGGCCTCGCCGGGATGCACCTCGACGCCCGCCATCAGGCCGGCGTGGCGGACGTCCCGCACGAGGGGGTGGTCCTTCAGCGACATCACCGCCTCGACGAAGGCGGGGATGTTCTCCTTCGCGCGCCGGAAGAGGCCCTCCTCCTCGAAGATCCGCATGGTGGCGAGGCCGGCGGCGCAGGCGGCGGGGTGGCCCGAATAGGTGTAGCCGTGGAAGAGGTCGATCGCGCCCTCCGGCGCGGCCCCGGTGATCGTCTCGTGGATCTCGTCGCGCACCGCCACCGCGCCCATCGGGATCGAGCCGTTGGTCAGCGCCTTGGCCATGGTCATGATGTCGGGCGTGACGCCGTAGAGCTGGCCGGCGAAGTTCTCGCCCATGCGCCCGAAGCCGCAGATCACCTCGTCGAAGACGAGGAGGATGCCGTGCGCGTCGCAGATCTTCCGCAGCCGCTCCAGATAGCCGTGGGGCGGCGGCAGGACGCCGGTGGAGCCGGCGACGGGCTCGACGAACACCGCCGCGATCGTGCGCCCGCCGTAGGTGTTCACGATGCGCTCGAGGTCGTTCGCGAGGGCGAGGCCCTTCTCGGCCGAGGGGCGGCCGCCCTCGATGAAGAGGTCGTCGGCGTCCCAGGTGTGGCGCATCAGGACGACGTTCGGCATCACCGCCTGGAAGGTCTCGCGGTTCTTCACCATGCCCGAGAGGGAGACGCCGCCGATGTTCACCCCGTGATAGGCGCGCTCGCGGCTGACGAAGCGGGTGCGCGTCTCGCCCCGGGCGTGGTGGTAGGCCATGGCGATCTTGAGGGCGGTGTCCACCGCCTCGGAGCCCGAGTTGACGAACATGACGTGGTCCATGCCCTCGGGCGTCAGGCGCGCCACGCGCTCGGCCAGCGCGAAGGAGCCCGGATGGCCGAGCTGGAACGGCGCGACGTAGGTGTATTCGGTCATCTGCTTCGCGACCGCCTCCGCGATCAGCGGATGGCAGTGCCCGGCGGGCGAGCAGAACAGGCCCGAGGAGCCGTCGAGGATCCTGCCGCCCCGCTGGTCCCAGAGGTGGACCCCCTCGGCCTTCACGACGAGGCGCGGGTCCTTCTTGAAGCCGCGGTTGTCGGTGAAGGGCATCCAGTGCTCTTCGAGCGAGTTGGGGCGGGCGTCGAGCGGGGCCATGGCGGATCTCCTTCGGTCTCGGGCTCGCGGCATCGTTCCGCCGCGGGGCGCCGCGGCGATAGGGCCAGCGGCGGGATTGCCTGGCGCCAGAGGCGACGCGCGGCCTTCGGCGCAGCTGCGGGGGCGGGCCCCGGGGGCCCGCCTGCGGGCCTACTCGGCCGCGACGGGCGCCTGCGGGCGCATGTCCGCGGGGTCGATCCCGGCCACCGTCTCCGGAGCCGTCATCGCGTCGCGGCGGAAGGGCTCGCCGAGCTCCTGGTTCAGGATCGCCTCGACGAGGGTGGTGACGCCCTCCTTCTGCAGCTCGCAGCCCTCGCGGATGGCGTCGGTCAGGTCCTGCATGGTTCGGGCCTCGACGCCGCGGAGGCCGCAGCCCTCGGCCACCTTGGCGTAGGAGAGCTTCGGGTGCAGCTCGGTCCCGACGAAGTTGTCCCGATACCAGAGCGTGGTGTTCCGCTTCTCCGCCCCCCACTGGTAGTTGCGGAACACGACCATGGTGACGCCGGGCCAGTCCTCCCGCCCGATCGAGGTCAGCTCGTTCATCGAGATGCCGAAGGCGCCGTCGCCGGCGAAGCCGACCACCGGCGTCTCCGGGCACGCGATCTTCGCTCCGACGATCGCCGGAAAGCCGTAGCCGCAGGGGCCGAAGAGGCCGGGGGCGAGGTATTTCCGCCCCGCGTCGAACATCGGATAGGCGTTGCCGATGGCGCAGTTGTTGCCGATGTCGGTGGAGATGATCGCATCCTTCGGCAGGCCCGCCTGGATCGCGCGCCAGGCCATGCGGGGCGACATCCGGTCGGGCTCGCGGCCCCGGGCGCGCTCGTTCCAGTCGGTGCCGGGGTCGTCGTCCTCGTGGTCGAGGCTGGCGAGGGTCTGGAGCCACGCGCTTTTCGTCTGCGCGACGAGGGCGGTGCGCGCCTCGCGTCCCTCGTCGCCGGCCTCGGGCGCCAGGCGCTCGAGGATGCGCGAGGCGACCTGTCCGGCGTCGCCGCAGATCGGCACGTCGACCCGCTTGGTGAGGCCGAGGCGGTCGGGATTGATGTCCACCTGGATCACCTTGGCGTCCTTCGGCCAGTAGTCGATGCCGTAGCCCGGGAGCGTCGAGAACGGGTTGAGCCGGGTGCCGAGGGCGAGCACCACGTCGGCCTTCGCGATCAGCTCCATCGCCGCCTTCGAGCCGTTGTAGCCGAGCGGGCCGCAGGCGAGCGGGTGGCCGCCCGGGAAGCTGTCGTTGTGCTGGTAGCCGGAGCAGACCGGGGCCGAGAGCCGCTCCGCCAGCGCCACCGTCTCCGGGATCGCCTCGCCGATCACCACGCCGGCGCCGGAGAGGATCACCGGGAAGCGCGCTTCGGAGAGGAGGCGCGCCGCCTCCGCCACCGCCCGGTCGCCGCCGGAGGGACGCTCCAGCGCCACCGGCTCGGGCAGCGGAACGTCGATCACCTTGGTCCAGTAGTCCCGCGGCAGGTTGATCTGCGCCGGGGCGGAGCGGCGGCGGGCGTTGACGATGACGCGGTCCAGCACCTCGGCGATGCGGGCGGGGTCGCGCACCTCCTCCTGATAGGCGACGCAGTCCTCGAAGAGCGCCATCTGCGGCATCTCCTGGAAGCCGCCCTGCCCGAGGGTCCTGTTCGCCGCCTGCGGGGTCACCAGCAGCATCGGCGTGTGGTTCCAGTAGGCCGTCTTCACCGCGGTCACGAAGTTGGTGATGCCGGGGCCGTTCTGGGCGATGCACATCGCCATGCGGCCGCCGGCGCGGGTGTAGCCGTCGGCCATGAAGCCGCCGTTGGCCTCGTGCGCCACGTCCCGGAAGCGGATGCCCGCCTGCGGGAACAGGTCGGAGATCGGCATGAAGGCCGAGCCGATGATGCCGAACGCCTCGGTGATGCCGTGGCGCTGGAGGACCTTCACGAAGGCTTCCTCGGTGGTCATGCGCATGACGTCGGTTCCTCCCATGGGCTCGTCGGGCGTTTTCCCCAGCAAGCCCCGCGCCGGCGCGCGAGGATAGGGCCAGCGGCGGAAAGACATGGCGCCAGGCCGGCGGGCGCGGCAGGATCGCGGGGGCGGAGGGGCCGATGCGCATCGCCGAGACCGAGATCACGCTGGGCGCGGCGCCGGGCCGCTCGCTGCAGATGCGGCTGCGCGAGGCGGTGTCCTCGGCGATCTGGGAGGGGCGCTTCCGGCCGGGCGACCGGCTGCCGGCGACGCGGGCGCTGGCGGCGCATCTGGGCGTGGCGCGGATCACGGTGGCCCTCGCCTACGAGGAGCTGGCGGCCGAGGGCTGGCTCGGCGCCGAGCCGCGGCGCGGCTGGTTCGTGGCGGAGGGCGCGCCCCGCGCCCCGGCGCTGGAGCCGGCGGCGGAGGGGCCGCGGATCGACTGGGCGCTTCGGCTGGGCCCCGAGCCGCCGGCCCTCGGCGCTCAGGCCAAGCCCGCGGACTGGCGGCGCTTCGCGCATCCCTTCGTGTTCGGCCAGCCGGACCCGGAGGGCTTCCCGCTCGACGACTGGCGGTTCTGCGCGCGCCGGGCGCTGGGGCGGGCGGAGTTCGACGCGGTGGCGGGGGACGTCGGCGACCGCGACGATCCGATGCTGGTGGCGGAGATCGCGCGCCGGGGCCTCGCGGCGCGCGGGGTGCGGGCGGAGCCCGAGGAGGTGTTGGTGACCTCGGGCGCGCAGAACGCCCTCTGGCTGGCGGCGGAGCTGGTGCTGAAGGCGCGGCCGGGGGCGCTGGTCGCGGTGGAGGAACCGGGATACCCGGAGACGCGGCACATGCTGCGCCGGCTCGGCGCGCGGCTGGCGCCGGTGGCGGTGGACGCCGAAGGGATCCCGCCCGACGCGATTCCGCCCGAGGCGGCGCTGGTCGTCGTGACGCCGGGCCATCAGGCGCCCACCGGCGCGACGCTGAGCGAGGCGCGGCGGGCGCGGCTGCTGACGCTGGCCGAGGCGCATGACTGGGTGATCCTCGAGGACGACTACGACTTCGAGACGACGGCCCCGAGCGCCGGCGCGCCGGCGCTGAAGGCGGCGGACCGGCGGGGACGGGTGATCCATGTCGGCAGCTTCTCGAAGGCGGTGTTCCCGGGGCTGCGGCTCGGCTTTCTGCACGCCGACGCGGCGCTCGTGCGGCGGGCGCGGGCGGTCAGGACGCTCTCGAGCCGGCATCCGCCGGGGCTCACGCAGCGGACGGCGGCGCATTTCATGGCGCTCGGGCTGCACGACGCGCATCTCGCGGCGCTGCGGCGGCGCCTGGCGGCACGGCGGGCGGCGCTGCGCGCGGCGCTGGCGGCCGAGCGTCTGCCGGCGCCGGCGGGGGGCGGCGCCGCGCTTTGGCTGGAGGGGCCGCGGGGCCTCGACGCCGGGCGTCTGGCGGAGCGGCTGCGGGCGCGGGGGGTGCTGATCGAGCCCGGCGCACCGTTCTTCGCGGCCGAGCCGCCGCCGCGGCGGTTCCTGCGACTCGGGCTTTCGGCGATCCCGGAGGCGCGGATCGCGCCGGGGGTGGCGCTCCTCGCCGAGGAGATGCGGCGGCTGGACGGCGCGGGCCGGCCCCTCTAGACGCCGGGGCATGAGGCCGTTTCTCGTCGACACCCTCGCCACGGTGGTCTTCTTCACCGTCGTCGCCGCCTTCACCGAACTCGTGGTGGCGGGGTTGGAGCCGGTGCAGGTGCTGATCGCGCGCGCCCTGACGATCCCGGTGATGGTGGCGACCGGCCGGCCCTACGGCGCGTGGCGGGACCGCGTCCTGAGGCGGCTCCGGCCGCGCGGGCGGGCCGGTCGGGCGGCGGCGGACACGCTGGCGTTCCTGAGCTTCCAGGTGCCGGTCTACGTCGCCGTGCTCGCCCTCGCGGGGGCCGAGGCGCGGGAGATCGCGGTCGCCGTCGGCGCCGCCCTCGGCTTCATGCTGGCCTCCGCGCGCCCGTTCGGGCTGTTCCTCGAGGCGATGCGGCGGCGCTTCGGCGTGGCGCCGCCGGCGACGCTTTCCGGCGGCGGCGTCTAGAGCGTCTTCCAGTCCGGCCGGAACGGGCCGGCGTCGCGAAAACGCGACAAATCGAAAGTCCGGAGCGCGAGACCTGATCCGATCAGGTCGCGAAACGCTCTAGTCCGGATGGAAGCAGGCGACGCGGCCCCTCGCGTCGCCTTCGAGGGGGGGCGCGCTTTCGGCGCAGATCGCGGTGGCCTTGGGGCAGCGCGGGGCGAAGGCGCAGCCGGGGGGCGGGGCGATGGGGCTCGGCGGGTCGCCCTTGAGGCGGACGGAGCGGCGGGGGCCGCCTTGCGACTTCCGCCAGGCCAGGGAGGGCGCCGCTTCGAG
>DATFKM010000389.1:0-2236 GCA_035268645.1 Paracoccaceae bacterium
GGCGGCGTGGCGGCGCTCCGGGCGCTTCGTCTCAAGGCACTGATCGCCTACTCGACGGTCGCGCAGCTCGGCTACATGGCGCTCGCGCTCGGCTTCGCGGCGGAAGCGCCGGGCGCGACCGTCGCCTTCGTCGCCTTCGCCGCGGCTCACGCCCTCGCCAAGTCCGGGCTCTTCGTCGCGGCCGGCATGATCGCCAAGGCCAACGGCCACGACGAGGTGCCGCGCCTCACCGATCCTGGCACGGCCTACGGCCCCGCCAAGGCCGCCCTCGCCATCTCGGGCGGCGCGCTGGCGGGCCTGCCGCCGACAGGCGGCTTTCTCGCCAAATGGACGCTCGCCCAGGACGCGGCGGCGGCGGGCGCCTGGTGGGTCGCCCCGGCGCTCGTGGCGGCCGGGCTCCTGACGGCCGCCTACATGGCGCGCCTCGCCACCGCGATGATGCGCGACCCGCCGGAGAACGCCGCCGCCGACGAAGGCGGCCCCCTCCGCGGCTGGAGCGCCCTCGCCCTCGCCTCGGCGGCGCTTCTGCTCGGCTTCCTCGGCGCGCCGCTGGCCGCGCTGGTGGAGGCGGAACCATGAGCCCGGCCTGGCTCCCCCTCGCGATCGTCGCGACGACGCTCGTCTCCGGCGTAGTGATCTTCCTGACGCCCGACCGCATGGTGCGGACGCGCTCGGCGCTGAACCTGCTCGGCGCCGTGGCGACGCTCGGCCTCGTCGGGCTGCTCGTGCTGCGCGTCTCGCAGGGCGGCAGCTACGCGACCCGGATGCCCTTCCTGCCCGGGGCGCCGCTCGTCCTGCAGTCGGACGCGCTCTCGCTGCTCTTCTGCGGCCTCTCGGCCGTGCTCTGGCTGATCACCACGCTCTACGCCGTCGGCTATCTGCGCCATGGCGCGCACCGGCCGCGCTTCTTCGGCTTCTTCGCCTTCTGCGTCAGCGCCACCATGGGCGTCGCGCTCGCCGGCAACCTGCTGACCTTCCTCGTCTTCTACGAGATGCTGACGATCTCGACCTATCCCCTCGTGACGCATCGCGGCGACGCCGCCTCGCTGCGGGCGGGGCGCGTCTATCTCGCCTATACCCTCGGCGGGGGCGCGATGCTGCTCCTCGGCACGATGCTGCTCTACGCGCTCCACGGCTCGGGCGACTTCGTGGTCGGGGGCCTCCTCAGCCAGGCCGAGACGCGGCCCGGCGACGGCGCGCTGACCCTCGTCTTCGCGGTGCTGATCGCCGGCGTCGGGGTGAAGGCGGCGCTGGTGCCGCTGCACGGCTGGCTCCCGGTCGCCATGGTGGCGCCGGCGCCGGTCAGCGCGCTGCTGCATGCCGTCGCCGTCGTGAAGGCGGGCGCCTTCGGCATCGTCCGGATCGTCTACGACCTCTTCGGCCAGACGCTGGCCGAGACGCTGCACCTCCTGCCCCCGCTCTCCGTCGTCGCGGCGGCGACGATCCTCTGGGGCTCGATCCGCGCGCTTGGGCAGGACGACCTGAAGCGGCGGCTCGCCTACTCCACCGTCAGTCAAGTCTCCTACATCGCCCTCGGCGTGTCGCTCGCGCATCCCGTCGCGGCCCTCGGCGGGATCATCCATCTCGTGCATCAGGGCATCATGAAGATCACCCTCTTCTTCTGCGCCGGCGCGATCGCGGAGACCACCGGCATCAAGAAGATCAGCGACATGGACGGCCTCGGCCGCCGCATGCCCTGGACCATGGGCGCCTTCACCGTCGCCGCGATCGGCATGATCGGCCTGCCGCCGACGGCCGGCTTCGTGACCAAGTGGTACGTCTCCTCCGGCGCGCTCGAGTCGGGCCAGACCTGGGTCATGGTCCTGATGCTGGTCTCGAGCGGCTTCAACGCCGCCTATTTCCTGCCGATCATACGCCGCGTCTGGTTCGCCGATCCGCCGCCCGGCACGCTCCTTCGCCCGAAGGGGCTCGAGGCGTCGCCGCTCCTCTTCGGCCCGCCCGTCGTCACCGCCGCGCTCACCGTCCTCGCCGCCCTCTTCGCGGAGTCGCAGCTCAGCCCGCTCGGCTGGGCCGAGGCGCTGGTGCTCCGCGAATTCGGCTTCGTCGAGACGCCATGAGGAGCGCGCGATGAACGGCGACCTCCTCCTCGCCGCGGCGCTGGCGCCGCTCGCCGTCACGGCGCTCGCCGCGCTCGGCGCCGGGCGCGCGGTCTGGCCGCTCTTCGCGCTCGCGGCCCTGCCGGCGGGGCCGCGAGCGCGAAGAGCGGCCAGACCGC
>DATFKM010000390.1:0-5283 GCA_035268645.1 Paracoccaceae bacterium
GATTCGCCGACGAGGCCCAGCGTCTCGCCCGCCTCCAGCGCGAAGCTGACGCGGTCGAGCGCGGCGACGCGGCCGTGGCGGGTGTCGAACTCGACGCGGAGGTCTTCGATCTCGAGCAGGCTCATCGGCCGCGGAGCTTCGGGTTGAGGGCGTCGTTGAGGCCGTCGCCGATCAGGCTGACGGCGAACACCGTGAGGAAGATGGCGAGGCCCGGGAAGGTCACGGGCCACCAGGCGTCGAGGACGTATTCGCGGTTGGCGCCGATCATCAGCCCCCAGCTCATGGTGTTCGGGTCTCCGAGGCCGAGGAAGGAGAGACCGGCCTCGAACAGGATCGCGACGCCGATGGTGAGGGTGGCGGAGACGATCAGCGGCGGCGCGGCGTTGGGCAGGATCACGCGCCACATGATGCGCCCGTTCCGCGCGCCGATGGCTCGGGCGGCGGTGACGTATTCGAGCTGGCGGATCTTGAGGAACTCGGCCCGCGTCAGGCGCGCGGTCTGCGGCCACGAGACGACGCCGATGGCGAAGGCGATGGTCCAGAGCGTCGGCGAGAAGAGCGTGACGAGGACCATGGCGAAGAGGAGGGTGGGGAGCACCTGGAAGAACTCGGTCAGGCGCATCAGGAGATCGTCGACCCAGCCGCCGAAATAGCCGGCGAGGGCCCCGAGCGAGACGCCGATCGCCATGGTCAGCGCCGCCGCCGCGGCGCCGACGGCGAGGGTGGGGCCGCCCCCGGTCAGGAGGCCGGCGACGAGGTCGCGGCCGAGATAGTCGGTGCCGAGAGGGAAGGCCGCGGTGGCGCCGGGCGGCTCGTGCGGGGCCCAGACGATCTCGTAGGGGTTGCCGGGGTAGAGCAACGCGCCATAGAGCGTCGCCGCCAGGATCACGGCGAGGATGCCGACGCCGACGAGGGCGGGCACGTTGCGGCGGAACATGCGCCACGCCTCGCGCGCCGGGCTCTCCGCCGCGGCGGCGGCGGCCTGCGCGGCGCCCGCTTCCGGGGCGATCGCATCGGGGATCGAGGTCATTTCGCGTTCCTCAGCCGCGGATCGGCGAGCCGGTAGGAGAGATCGGTGACGATGTTGGCGACGACCACCATCATCGAGGCGAAGAAGAGCACGCCGAGCAGGGTCGGGTAGTCGCGCCGGAGGATCGATTCGAAGGCGAGCCGGCCCATGCCGGGCCAGTTGAACACCGTCTCGACCAGCAGCGCGCCCGAGATCAGGTTGCCGAACTGCAGGCCCGCGACGGTCAGGATCGGCAGCATCGCGTTGCGCAGGGCGTGTCGGAACAGGACCGTGCCCTCCGAGGCGCCCTTCGCCCGCGCGGTGCGGATGTAGTCGGCGCCCATCACGTCCAGCATCGAGGCGCGCGAGAGGCGGGCGTATTGCGCGAGGTAGATCACCGCGAGGGTGAAGGCCGGCAGCACGAGGTGGTGGGCGACGTCGAGCGCCTGCTCCCACCACGGCGCGTCGCGGAGGCGGATGTCGGCCATCCCCTCCACCGGGAAGATGGGGATGACGGAGGCGAAGAGGATGATCAGCATGATGCCGGTCCAGAACACCGGGACGGCGTAGCCGATCACCGCGAAGACCGAGACGAAGGCGCTGAGCGGGCCGTTGGGCTTGCGCGCCGCGATCACGCCGAGGGCGACGCCGATGACGACGCTGAGCGCCTGCGCGGTGAGCACGAGCAGGATCGTCGGGCCGATGCGCCGGCCGATGAGCTCCGCGACCGGACGGTCGAAGAAGTAGCTCATGCCGAGATCGCCCTGCGCCACGTTGGCGAGGTAGAGGCCGAGCTGGGTGAGGAGCGGCTTGTCGAGGCCGTAGCTGGCGCGGATGCCGGCGAGCACCTCCTCGGTGGCGCCGCCCATCTCGCCGGCGATGACCTCGGCCGGGTCGCCGGGGGCGAGGCGGATCAGCAGGAAGTTCAGGACCACGACGCCGACCAGCAGGATCACCCCGTAGCCGAGGCGGCGCAGCAGCCATCCGGTTCCGCCCATCTCAGGCTCCCTTCGGCGGGGCGGGGCGCGGGGCCCCGCGGCGGCGGCGGCCGCCCGGCGCGGGCCGGGCGGCCGGCCGGCTCACTCCTTCGACTCGGCCCAGTGCACCCTGTCCATCGGGTGCATGACGCCCCAGATGCCGGTCGGCGCGTCGCCGATGCGCCGGTCGTGGATGGTGTGGTAGGGCAGCGAGTTGATCCAGTAGATCGGCAGGTCCTCGGCCACGATGCGCTGGAACTCGTGGTAGAGTTCCTCGCGCCGCACGGGGTCGGTCTCGACGCCCGCCTCGGCCAGGATCTCGTCGACCTTCGGGTTCTCGTACTGCTGGGTGTTGGACCAGATCACCCCCTCGCGGATGTTGTCCGAGAGGTAGGTGCGGTGGACGCCGATCACCGGGTCGCCCCAGTTGAACACGATGTCCATGGTCATCTCGAAGTCGTGGTTGGAGATCCGGTTGGCCCAGGTCGGGAAGTCGGGGGCCGCGCGCACCTCGACCTCGATGCCGATCTTGCCGAGCTGGGACTTGAGGTATTCGGCGACGTTCTTCTGCTGCTCCGGCACGCCGGGCAGATAGTCGACGGTCAGCGTCATGCCGTCCCCGTACCCGGCCTCCTCCAGCAGCGCCGCGGCCTTGTCGAGATCGACGGGATAGGCCGGGATCGCCGGATAGAAGAAGGGCGAGCTCTCGATGATCGGGCCGCGCTGGATGCCCGAGAAGCCGCGGTGCAGCGCGTTGACGATGAACTCCCGGTCGACCGCGTAGCCGATGGCCCGGCGCACCCGGGGATCGGAGAGCTTCTCGTTCTTCGTGTTGAAGGCGAGCCAGTTGATCGGACCGACGGCGGCGTAGCCCTCCGGCGCGACGACGAGGCGGTCGGTGTCCTGCAGGCGCGAGAGGGCCTGCGAGGAGGCGGCGAAGGGATACATGTCCGCCTCGCCGTTCTCCATCGAGATCAGGAGGGCCGACTGGTCGCCGATCACGCGGATGATGATCTCGTCGAGCTTCGGGCGGCCCTCGACGAAGAAGTTCGGGTTCTTCTTGAGGACCACCGACTCGCCCTGCTCGAACGCCTCCAGCATGAAGGGGCCGGAGCCGACCGGCTCGGAGTTCGCGGGGTGGGTCTTGGGATCCTGCCCGTCGCCGTAGACGTGCTTCGGCAGGATCGGCGAGAGCGCGGGCGAGAGCGCCAGCATCAGCGCCGGGTGCGGCTGGGAGAGGTTCATCACCACGGTGCGCGCGTCGGGCGTGTCGATGCTCTCGACCGGGGCGAACATGGTGGTGAAGGGGTGATGCTCCTTGGTGGTCATGATCGAGAACGCGACGTCCTCGGAGGTGATCGGCTCGCCGTCGTGGAAGGTCGCGCCCTCGACCAGGGTGAAGGTCGCGGTGAGGCCGTCGTCGGAGACCTCCCAGCTTTCGGCGAGGTAGGGCTGCGGCTCCCAGCCCTCGTCGTAGCGCAGGAGCGAGGCGAAGAGCTGGGTGGAGGGCACCGCCGTCGCCGTGCCGGACTGCACGGCGCCGTTGAGGTGGCGCGGGACCTGCGTCGTGACGAGCACGAGGCTGCCGCCCTCCTCCTGCGCGGAGGCGGGGGCGAGGGCGGCTGCGGAGACCGTCGCGGCGAGCGCGGCGGCCGTCAGCCTGCGGGCGAGACGGGCGGGTTTCATGGCGGGGCTCCCTGTCGCGTTGCGTCGCGGATCTTCGATGACTCGAAACGCTAGCGGAGGGGCCACCCACCAGAAATTGGAAAAAGGAACGGGGGTTCTCACAAAACGCCGAGGAACGGCGTCGCCGCCGGCGGGGGCGGCGCGACGAACGGGCGGAACGCGCCGGCCTCGCGCAGTTCCCGCGCGAGGTCGAGGAAGGCGCGCGCCATGAAGGGCCGGCGCAGGCCCGGCGTGGTGGCGACGCCGAGGCGCGGCGCCTCGAGCCCCCCGGCGAGCGGGCGGCAGCGCACGGGCGAGCCCGGCTCGTCCTCCCGCCCGGAGCGGATGTTCAGGATCGAGACGCCGAAGCCGGCCCCCACCAGCGCGCGCAGCATTTCGGGCGAGCGCGTGGAGTGCGCGATCTCGAACTCGAGCCCCGCGGCGCGGAAGAGCCCGGTGAAGTAGTCCCGCGTGCGCGGCAGGTCGAGCAGCACGAAGGGACGGGCCGCGAGGTCTCCAAGCGCCACCTCGCGCCGTTCGGCCAGCGCCGAATCGGCCGGCACCAGCGCGTAGGGATGCGCGTCGATGAGCGGCAGGAACGCGCCCGCCGCCTCGGCCGCGTCCGCCTCTCCGCCGCGCATGTAGGTCACGGCGAGATCCACCTCCCCCGCCGCGAGGCGCGCGCGCATCTCCGCGAGGTCGCCCTCGGAGAGATCGATCCGCGCCTCTGGGCAGCGCGCCGAGAAGCCCTTGAGCAGCGGCGGCAGCACCTGCGGGGCCAGCGTCTCGTAGCAGCCGAGGCGGAGGGCGCCGCGGGCGGCGCCGTCGAGGCAGTCGAACTCGGACTCGAGCGCCGAGGCCGCCGACAGCATCTCCCGCATCAGGTCCATCGCGCGCCGGCCCGCCGGCGTCGCCACGACGCCCTTGGCCGGCTGGCGCAGGAAGAGGTCGACGCCGAGCGACGCCTCGATCCCGTCGATCGCCGCGGCGATGGAGCTCTGCGAGATGCGCAGCTCCTGCGCCGCGGCCGAGATCGAGCCGAGCCGGCCGGCCGCCTCCGCGTAGCGCATCTGCTTCAGCGTGAACCGCATGTCCGTTCCTCCGGCCCGCGATTGTTCGGAAAAGCCGAGGAAGGGGGCAAGACAAATCGCGTTTCGCGGAGGGTCGGCGCCGTGCCAGCTTCGCCCGACGCCGAAGGAGGAACGCATGAACGAGACGGTCGTCTACGCCGCGCGCAAGATCATCACCATGGACCCGAACCGCCCCGAGGCGAGCCACGTCGCCGTGCGCGACGGTCGCGTGCTCGCCGTCGGCGGGCGGGACTGCGCGGACGCCTGGGGCGAGGTCCGCCACGACGACCGCTACGCGGGGGCGGTGCTGCTGCCGGGCTTCGTCGAGGGACACGCGCATCTGATGGCCGGCGCGATGTGGCGCTTCGCCTATGTCGGCTATCACGACCGCACCGACCCGGACGGCGGCTTCTGGAAGGGGATGCGCGACGTCGAGGCGGTTACGGCTGGCCTGAAGGCGGCGCATGAGCGCCTGCCGGAGGGCGAGCCGCTGGTCGCCTGGGGCTTCGATCCGATCTTCCTGCCGACGGAGCGGCTGCATCGGAAGCACATCGACGCGGTG
>DATFKM010000391.1:0-4845 GCA_035268645.1 Paracoccaceae bacterium
GAGATCCGCGTCGAGGGGCTGTTGATGAACGCCGGCTCGTTGTTCGCGGCGGTCACCGAGGCAGAGCACTACGTCGTCCGCCTCACCGGGCCCGGGGCGGAGCCGACGGACGCCGCCTGCGAGGGCGAGGCGGCGGTCGCCCGTGCCGAGACGGTCGGCGGGCCGGCCGACGGCGTGCTCGCACTCGCGCCCGAATCCGCCGCCGCCACGTCCCATCGGATCGCCGGCGCTCCGCTGGATCAGGGGCGCTACGCCGTCTGCGCCCGTTTCGAGAGCCACGACGTGAAGGGCCGTCGCTACGAAGCGACGCATCTGCGTCACGTGTTCACGCTGGACGACGGCGCCGTCGGCGGCGGCCGGGTCGACGAGACGGCCCTTCCCCTCGCCTCGCATCTTTACCTGCTCGAACTCTGAGCGCCCTGCCCCCGGTCCGTCATGGAGCGCGGCGGCGATGGACGAAGCGCGACCGGTCGTTCATCATCCGCGGGAGATGCTTCGGATCTTCCGCCAGTCCCCGCGCGACCCCGCCTTCGTGCAGGATCCGTGGCCGGCCTATGACCGCCTGCGCGCCCTCGGTCCGGCGCATTGGGCGGAGCTGCCGCATCTCGAGGCCGTGTTCGCCGGGCACGCCGAGGTCTCCGCCCTGCTCCGCGACCGCCGCTTCGGACGCGAGGCGCCGGACCCCGCGCCGACGCCGCCGCATCTCGCGCCGTTCGCCGCGCTCGAGGCGCATTCGCTGCTGGAGCGCGAGCCGCCCGTCCACACGCGCCTCCGCGCCCTCGTCTCCCGCGCCTTCACCTCCCGCGCCGTCGCCGCGCTCGAGCCGTGGATCGCGGCTCTGGCCCGCGATCTGGTCGACCGGCTGGAAGGCCCGGCTCCCGACCTCGTCGCCGGCTACGCCGAGCCGTTGCCGCTCGCGGTGATCACCCGCGTCCTCGGCGCGCCGCCGGAGGCGGGGCCGCGGCTCCGCGCCTGGTCGGCCGACATGGTCGCGATGTATCAGGCGCGGCGCGACCGGGCGCTGGAGGACCGCGCCGCGACCGCCTCCGCCGAGTTCGCGGCCTTCATGGCCGACCTGATCGCCCGCCGCCGCGCCCGGCCCGGCGACGCCCTGCTCGACCGGCTGATCGCCGCGCGCGACGGCGAAGACCGGCTCTCGGAGCCGGAGCTGGTCGCCACCGCCGTCCTCCTCCTCAACGCCGGGCACGAGGCCACCGTGCAGGCGATCGGCAACGCCGTCCGGCTGGTGGCCGAAGGGCGGATCGCCGCCGAGGCCTTTCTCGGCCCTCGGGCCGATGCGGCGGTCGAGGAGACGCTGCGCCTCGCCCCGCCGCTGCACCTCTTCGACCGCCACGCGCTGGAGGACGTCGAGGTCTTCGGCGTCCGCTTCCGCCGGGGCGAGCGGGCGGGCCTGCTGATCGCCGCCGCCGGGCGCGACCCCGCGGCCTTTCCGGCGCCGGGCCGGGCGGACCTCGCGCGTCCGAACCCGGCCGCGCATCTCGCCTTCGGCGGGGGCGTCCATTTCTGCGTCGGAGCGCCGCTCGCGCGGCTCGAGATCCGCGTCGCGCTGGCCGAGCTGCTGCGCCGTCACCCCCGCCCCGCCCTCGCCGAGCCGCCCCGGATCGCGGACCGCTGGCACTTCCACGGCCATGACCGCCTGCGCCTACGTCTCTGACGTCAAGGCTCGGTGAGGAAGCCTCACGGCACGAGCCCCCGCCGCGCAGGCCGACCCCTTGCAGGACGTGGCCCGGCTGCGCATCTCGAACGGCGGTCCGCCGCACCGGGAAACGCCATGCCCCGCGCAGAGATCCGTCCTGCGGCCCTCGCGGTCGCCCTCGCGCTCGGCGCGGCCGGCGCGCCGGCGTCGGGGCAGGACGCGTGCGAGCACGTCGTCGCCGCAGGCGAGACCCTCGGCGCCATCGCGAAGGACCGTCTCGGCGAGAGCGATCCCGCGCCGATCCTGGCTCTGAACCGCGGCCGGCTGGACGATCCCGACCGGATCCGCCCCGGCCAGGTGCTCCGCCTGCCCTGTCCGGACGACGAGGCCGCGCCTGCCCCGTCCGCCCGCGCGGCGGCGGACGCCGAACCGCGCAGTCCCCTCGGACCGGCCCCGGCGGACGCCGTCCTCGCCGTCTTCGGCGGCGATGCCGCCGGCCTCGCCGCGGCCGAAGGGCTCCGCGACCTCGTGGCCGGGGCGCTGGCGAAGGTCGGGGCGGCGGCGTCCGCCGGCGATCCGGTCACGGCCGACGCCGCGGCGGCGCTCGCCGCGACCGGCCCGGAGGGTCCCGCGCATCTCTCCTATCCCTGGATCCGGCCCGACTGCGGACGGCTGCACCGGCTGCCGCCGGACCTCGCCCGACGCTGCGCGACGCTGGAGTTCTCCGCGCCCCTGGCGACGCTCGACTTCGTCTGGATCGCGAGGCCCGGGAGCCCGGCCGCCGCGGCGCCCGACCCGGCGAAGCTCCGCGGCCTGACGCTCTGCCGCCCGGCCGGGATCTTCGACGGAGATCTCGCCGCCGCCGGCCTCGCCCCGCCCCGCGTCCAGCGCCTCGCGGCGCCCGACGCCGCGGCCTGCCTCGCCGCCGTGGCCGACGGCGCTGCGGACGTGGCCAGCCTGCCGGCCGCATCCGCCGGCGCGGCGCTGGACGCCCGGCCGGAGACCGCGCCTCCCCTGGCGGCGAACCCCGCCCTCGCCTCCACCGTCTCGCTGCACGCCGCGGCGCGCCGCGACAACCCCGCGGGCCGCGCGGGGCTCGCCGCGCTCGACCTCGGCCTCGCGCGACTCGCCGCGGCGACGCCCGAGGCGCCGGTCAGAGAGCCGTAGGCTCGCCGGCCTCCATCCGCGCCACCTGCCGGCCCAGCACGCCCAGCGCCGCGAGCGCCTCGCGCCAGGTCTTCATGTGCGGCGTATCGAAGTGCGCCTCCAGCGCCGCGAGGTCGTCCCACTCCTCGTAGAGATGCAGGCGACCCGGCGTCTCGAGGCTGCGCGTGATGTCGTAGACCCGGCAGCCCGTCTCGCGCCGCGTCTCCTCCATCATCGTCCGCGCGATCGGATCGACCTTCGCCTCGTTCGCCGGATCGACGTCGATGTGTCCCGCCACCACGATCATGCCGCGTCCTCCCTCCGCCGCTCCCTCACCAGAGCCTCCAGAGCGTACATCTCCGGATCCTCCAGCCCCATCTCGCGCATGTGCGCCGCCGTCTCGAGGAGATACTCCACATTCGGTCCGCCGTCGCCGCGGGCGCGCAGGATGATCTCCGCCTGCGCCTCGACCGGAAGGCGCGCGTATTGGTAATGCGTCACGTCCATGACGTAGGCGAGCGCCGGCGTCGGCGTCCCGCAGTCGAGCTTCACGGTCTCGAAGCGCTCGAAATAGCTCGCCGTGCCCATCTCGCGGTGATGCAGATAGGCGCGCACCTCGTCGGCGCGCTCGCCCGAGACGCGGAAGGCCGCGCCCCAGGTCTCGGCGCCCGCCTCGGGGTCGAGGCCCAGCACCAGCCCCGGCGCCTCCGGCGTGCCGCGCCAGCGGATCGAGCGCACGCAGAAGCGCCGCGCGTAGCCCGGCAGGCGCGCCTTGCGCCGCTCCTCGTGCGCGAAACCGGGCCGCCAGATCAGGGAACCATACCCGAACACCCAGAAGCCGCCGTCCTCGAGCGTCATGCGCCCTCCTCGCTCCGAAGCCTCCGCACCTCTATAACGCGCCGCATGCCGGGGCGCGACCCGTCCAGTCCTTCGGAGCCGAGATGCGCAAGATCAACGCCCTCATCGCCGTCGTCGTCCTCGCCCTCGTCGCCTGGTCCGGCTGGTGGTGGTTCGGCGCGACCCAGCAGGAGCGCGCCGTCGAGCGCTGGCTGGCCGAGCGTCGGGCCGACGGCTGGGTGGCCGAGGCCGAGGTCTCGGTCCTCGGCTTTCCGAACCGCTTCGACATGACGGTGGAGGGTCTGACCCTCGCCGATCCCGAGGCCGGCTGGGCCTGGAGCGCGCCGGTGTTCCGCACCTTCATGCTGTCCTGGCAGCCCAACAAGGTCATCGCCGAATGGCCCGGCGTCCACGTCGTCTCCGTTCCCGGAGAGACCGTCGAGGCGAGCGCCGGGACGTTCCGCGCCTCCGCCGGCTTCCTGCCGACCACCGACCTCGCCATCGACCGCGCGGTGGTGGAGGCCGAGGCCCTGACCCTCTCCGGCGAGAAGGGATGGAGCGCGGGCCTCGGGGCCGCCCAGCTTTCGGTCCGCCGCTCGGAGGCGTGGGCGGAAGTCCCGAACGCCTACGACGCCGTCTTCGACGCGCGCGACGTCGCGCCGCCCGAAGCCGTGCGCGAGCGGCTCGCCCGCGCCCTCGGCGGCGCCTTGCCGGGCCGCATCGACCGGCTCGGCCTCGACATGACCGCCGTGCTCCGCCGCCCGCTCGACCGACACGCCGTCGAGGAGTCGGACATCCGCCCGGCGGCGCTCGAGATCCGCCGTTCGCTGATACGCTGGGGCGCGCTCGGGCTCGAGGCCGAAGGCCGGCTCGACGTGGCGCCGGACGGCGTGCCCACCGGCCGCATCGATCTCACGGCCCGAAACTGGCGGGCCATGCTCGCGGCCGCAGAACGCTCCGGCGCCATCGCGCCCGGCCTCGCCACGACGCTGCGCGCCGGACTGGAGGTGCTGAGCCTGCTCTCGTCGGGGTCCGACACCCTCTCCGCGCCGCTGGTCTTCGCGGAGGGGCGGGTCTCCCTCGGGCCCGTTCCGCTCGGCGAGGCGCCGCGGTTCTAGCGGCAGGCCGGTCCGTCGGTCCGCGCGGCCGTGTCGAGATGGAAGTGATTTCGGTGCCGCGCGTCGTGGTCCGGCCCCAGAACGGTG
>DATFKM010000392.1:0-6967 GCA_035268645.1 Paracoccaceae bacterium
TGACCGAGGCGGCCGAGATCCGCCGCCTGCTCGCCCCCGTCAGCGACGGCGCGCCCCTCGCCTGGCTCCACGAGCATGCCGAGGTCCTCGCCACCCGCGCCACCGAATCCGGGATGGAGATCGAGGCGCGCGTGATGCCGGAGGATTTCGCCCGCTTCCTCCGGCGCTTCCCGGACGTGCGGGAGGCGCCGTCGGGCCACGGTCTGCCGAAGGCGGCGCAATAGGCCGCGATTCCGGCTTGCATTCCAACCGATCACCGGTCATCCACCTTAATGGATCGTTCATGTCCATCGAGGGGGATCGTCGAGTGACCGCCGTGCCGGACGTCTGGGCCTCGTCGGGCGGCGTGGCGGCGTCCGGGCGCGTCGCTGCCTGAGACCTCCTCCACGTCCGACCGCGACCGCACCGACCCGGGAGAGCCCGCATGACCATTCCCAGCCGCGACGGCCACGAAGTCCTCGTCGCAGAGAACCCCATCGACACCGAGGGGGCCTACGCGATCGCCGGCCTCGCGGGCGGCGGTTTCGTCGTCGGCTGGAGCGGCCCCGCGGCGGGCGATCTCTTCGATCCCGACGGCGGCCCGGCGCCGCTGCTCCGACTCTACGACGCGGACCGCAATCCCGTCGAAGCCGCCTTCGCGGCGAGCGACGATCTCGACGCCAGCGCCCGCATCGCGCATCTGACCGCGCTGCCGGACGGAGGTTTCGCCGTCCTGGTCCACCGCTTCACGGTCGGGGGGCAGACCGGACCGACGACCAGCGAGCTCCTGCGCTTCGACGCGGCCGGCGCGCGCGCCGGCGATCCCGTCGCCATCGCCGACCCCTATCTCGTCAGCGACGTCGTCGGGCTCGAGGCGCTGGCCGACGGTCGCCTCGCGTTGGTGCACGACAATCAGATCGCCACGCCGCCGCGAATCGAGTTGTCGGTCTACGGAACCGACGGCGTCGCCGAACTGGTCCGCTCGGACGTCGCCCTCTTCACCGACGGCGCGCCCGTCGACCGGGCGACGGCGACCGCGCTCGGCGCCGACGCCGTCGCCGTCCTCACCGTCACCCGCGGCGCCATGGTCGGCCTCGACGAAAGCTCGGACGCCACCCTGCACATCGTCGGGGCCGACGGCGTCGTCCGCGCCGAGACTCGGTTCGTCGACGACCGCGTCGGCTTTCCGGAGTTCGAGGTGACCGAGCTGAGCGACGGGCGCCTCGCCGTCTTCGAGGCGACGGGCCGCCTCGGCCCGCTCCGCTACGAGACGCGCGTGCATCTCTTCGAGGCGGACGGCACGGCCGCCGGCACGATCGGGCTGCCGACCTTCGAGGACGATTTCGCCGTCATGTCCCCGACGGGCGTCACCGATCTCGTCGCGACGGCCGACGGCGGCTTCCTCGCGGTGCTCCGCAGCAACGACGTCTTCACCGACGACGTGCGCTACGACGTCATGGCCTGGAAGTTCGACGCGGCCGGCCAGCCGGAGGGCGACCCCTTCATCGTCAACCGCTTCCGAGACGGTGTTCAGTGGGAGGGCGAGGCCGCTGCGCTCGCCGGCGGCGACCTCGTGTTCCTCTGGGAGGACCGGCGCGACGGCTCGAACGCCCTCGCCGACCTCTACGCCCAGGCCTACGATCCGTCGGGAACCACGGGAGACGTCGCGCCGACCGACATCGTGCTGACCGGCGATCCGGTGGAGATCGGCGCCGTCGGGGCGGTGATCGGCACGCTTTCCGCCGTCGATCCCGATCCCGGCGACACCGCGACGCTCGAGATCGTGCCCGGAAGCTACTCCGAATCCGTGTTCGCCCTCGACGGCGACGTGCTGCGCTACAAGGACGGCGTCACGGCCCAGGATCTCGCCGGCGTGAACGCCGCGCTGATCCGCGCCACCGACGGTTTCGGCAACGTCTACGTCGAAGACGTGGCGATCCCTCTCGTCGAGCCGCCGGAGCCCGCGGAGGTCCTCAAGGGCGGCGGCGGCCGCGATCGGCTGATCGGCGGCGACGGCGACGACACCCTGAAGGGGAAGGGCGGAAACGACTACCTCAAGGGCAAGGGCGGCGACGACCGCCTCGACGGCGGCGGCGGACGGGACAAGCTGGTCGGCTCCGGCGGCGCCGACGCGCTGAAGGGCAAGGGCGGCAAGGACAAGCTGATCGGCGGCGGCGGCGACGACACGTTGGCCGGCGGCAAGGGGAACCGTGACCTCCTGAAGGGCGGCTCCGGCGAGGACGTGTTCCTGATCGGCCGCAAGGACGGGCGCGACAAGGTGAAGGACTTCCGCGACGGCCAGGACATGGTCGGCGTCGCCTCGGGGGCCGAGCGCTTCGAGGATCTGGCGATCCGCCGCAAGGGCGACGATCTCCTGATCAAGAACGGCCGCACCAAGCTGCTGCTCGAGGACGTGGACAAGTCCGACTTCGACGGCTCCGACGTTCTCTTTCTCTGAGCCGGCGGGGGCGTCGCTGACGCGGCGCCTCCGCAGACCGGTCCATGCATCCGGGCCGGAGCGATCCTCGAGAGCGCACCGCGCTCGGGACGGGTGGGCGCGAACGTGCGGAACATTACCCGAACTTCAACGATCTCCGGCATTTTCGGCGCGCCCGCAGCGTCCCTTGGGGCGTCTTGCGATCGCATCTCATCGACACGCACGGTCTTCGCCGCAGCAATTTTTGTTTACATAATATTGATTACGCGCCTCACGGTGATGCGATCGGACCCGCCGTCACGCCGCCCGGCTCTCGGAAATCCCCCATCGTTCACAACGTCTTGGAGGCGTCCCCTATCAGCACGAACGGCGCCCAGAACACCGGATGAGAGGTCTCCGGCCGCCGTCTCAGCTCGTCCTGACCCTGCCTGAGCGCGTCGCCGAAATCGTCGTTCTCGTCGCGCAGCCGCCGGAAGAAGCGCGTCATCAACTCCGTGGTCTCCTCGTCGGCCACCGGCCAGTGCGTCGCCAGGACCGCCCGCGCGCCGCCCGCGAAGAAGGCCCGCGCGAGGCCCGAAAGGCTCTCTCCCCCGGCCCCGCTGACGCTGCGCCCTCTTCGCGCGCCGTAGATCGAGCTGGAGGCGTCGACCAGATAGCCCGAAGCCGTGTTGCAGGCCGACAGCACCACGAGCTGGGCGTCGAGCTCCATGAGTCGGATCTCCGAAGCCGTCAGCAGTCCGTCCGACTCCGCGCTGTCCGTCGCCGTCACGGTAAGCGCCGGATCGGTGAAGCAGTCCGGCGTCGGCCACAGGATCCCGTGCGTCGCGAAATGAAGCACCCTGAAATCCGCGAGTTCACCGTTCTCCGCCGCGGCCTTGACCGCGTCCTCGTTGAAGTCCCGCCCCGTCGCCAGCGTCGCCAGCTCCCCGAAGATCTCCGAGACCGCCTGCGCCTCCCGCGCCGTGCCCGGCAGCTCTCCCACCCGGTCCACCGCCTCCGCGAGGCGCAGGCACGTCTCGGGCAGCCGCGAGATCCGCAGCACCTTCGACGGATCGACGCCGGAGCGGAAATCCGCGAACGAGGCGACGCTTCGCGTCGCCTCCGAGACGCCGGCCCGGGCCCGGATGTCCACCAGGTTGCGCGGGCTCGGCACGTAGGAGAGCGTGCGCTGCGCCCCGAACCAAGGCACCTCGGTATAGTCCCCCTGACGCCAGCCTTCGCCGGGCGCGTCGGTCACCAGCAACTCCAGCGGCAGCGACTGAAGCGCGCCCGAAGTCGAGAAGATCAGCCGGTCGAAGCCTAGGATCGTGTCCTTGTAGCCCGGAAACAGGAGATTGAAGAGCTGGAAGGCGAGATCCGCGCGGAACAGCGGGACCCGGCCGTCGCGGTCGGTGTCGACGGCCCGCCGAAGGACCGAGACCAGCACCCCGATCTGAAGATCCGTCACCGGCAGCGCGCCGTAGCGGATGCCCTCGGCGTCGACGATCAGGATGAAGCTGCGCGGCTTGCCGGCGAGGATCTGAACCATCGCCTCGCCCGGCTCCAGCACGGCCTGAAGCGCCGCGAGGCTGACCGGACTGGCGATCGCCGACTGGTATTCGGGCGCCACGTCGTCACGGATCTCGCGCAGCCGCGCGGCCTCGCGCTGCGCCTCGGAGACCGCCGCGGCGAGCGAACGCGCCTGGTCCTGCTGGCTCAGCGGATCGCGCAGCTGCAGCACCTGCAAGGCCTTCAACGTGGCGTACCGCTCCGAGGCGTCGCGCCAGGCGCGGACCGCCCGGGCCTTGGCGTCGTCGCCCTCGCCGAGCAGCGCGGCCGCGCCCGACACCGTCTGCGCGGTGATCGACTGGCGGATCAGCTGCGCGGCGCGAAAGATGCGCTCGGCCATCTCGGGCTCGCGCTCCGGCTGCTCCTCGGCCACCTGCAGCGCGAGGCTGAAGAACGGCCAGAGCGAGGCGTATTCGACGACGACGGGGTTCTCCTCGTAGACGGTGAAGCCGCGCTCGAAGGCCGCGAGCGCCGGCTCCACCCGTCCCAGCGCCACCAGCGCCCGACCCTCCCGCAGCCTGGCCCTCGCCTCGAGCGGCGTGTCGGGCATCAGCGCCGCGAAGGCCTCGGCCGCCTCCGAGGCGTCGGCCCGCGCGCCCTCGGAGTCGTCCTGCTCCAGGCGGATCAGGCTGCGCTGCGAGAGGAAGCGCGGACGATAGGCTGCCGACGCCCGCGGCACCAGACGGATCAGGTCCAGCGCCTCGTCGATCGCGGCCTCCGCCCCCGCGAGATCGCCCTCCAGCAGCCGGACATGCGCCAGCGTGTGCCGGTTCGAGGCCTCTTCGATCAGCGCGATCTGTCCCTCGCCGGCATCCCCGATCAAGAGATCCCCCTGCCCCGTCGACACCCCGGAGCCGAGGCCGAAGCCGTCGCCGCCGCCCTCGAGGCCCTGCGCCGCCTGCTCCACGAAGGCGCGCGCGCCGTCGAGGATCGAGCGGTTGAGCTGATCCTGCGCGCGATAGGCGACGAGCAGCGCGCGGTCCCGGTCGGCGTCCGGATGCCCGGCCTCCTCGGCCTCCAGCAGCGTCTCGGCCCGGTCGAAGAGGCCGTCCGCGGTCACGAAGCGCTCCTGGCTCGAATGCGCCAGCGCCTGGTTCATGAGCACGAATGCGCGCGTCGGGGCCGTCGGACAACGGGCCGTCACGTCCTCGAGCGCATAGAGCGAGAGCAGTTCGGTGAAGGCGTCCTCGGCCGCGCGAAAGTTCAGGCCGAAGCTGTTGCGCTGCCCGCGCAGCAACGCCGCCGAGACCTGCTGGCAGAGCGCGCCGGCCCCGTCGCCCTCGGCCTCGACGACGGGCTCCTGACGCGGGATCGAGCCGGCGCAGGCCGCGAGCAGCAGCACCAGACCGGCCTGAAACGTCCGCCGGATCATCGCAGAACCTCTCGTTCGCTCGGGAAGGCGATCGGATTGCGCTCGTCCTCGTCGTCGCGACCCTGGGCGTTGCCGAGGGCGCGCACGTCGGACAGGTCGATGTCGAGGAAGTAACCCGGCGGCACCCCCCAGAGCTCCTCGTTTCCGTAGGAGACGAACAGTTCCAGCAGGTCCTCCTCCTCGACGTTCAGGATCTGCGCCTGCTCGAGCCGGATGATGCGCAGCACCGTCGGCGCGGTGACGCCGGTGCAGTCCTGCACGTCGCCGATGACGCAGCCGTTCAGGCGGAAGTCCGGCCCGCGCGGCCCGACCGGGAACAGCCCTGCCGCGCGCTGACCCGAGTCGCCGATGAAGCCGAACAGCTCCAGCTCCGCCGGCTCGATCCGCCGGCCGTAGACCAGCGACGGCGTGTTGAGCCCGAAATAGTCGTCCACGTCCTCGTATTCCGCGAGGAGCCCCCGCGGGGTGTGGATCACCACCGCGCCCCGCGCGTCGATCTCGATGTCCGAGGCCGCGAGCAGGTCGACGTCATCGTCCGGTCCGAGCCCGAGCAGGAACCGCAGACGGGGATCGTCGGGCGATGGATCGCGCCCCGCATATGTGTGCCCGAGGCTCACGTCGTCGGCCGAGATCACGCGGAAGCGGCCGATCGGTCGGCCGGCCCCGACGAAGTCCCGCAGCCGCACGTCGCCGCGCCGACCCGCGACGATCCGAACCGCCCCGGCCCCGTCGCGCTCGGAGACGCTCTCGACCGTGCGCTCGGTCGAGAGCGCGTTCAGCCCGTCGATCGGACGGTCGACCCTCAGATCGCCGCCCGCCCGGTCGAGCCCGCCGGCGGTCGTGTCGACCTCGAACAGCCGGCCGTCCGGCAGGAACAGATGCAGTTCGTCCCGCGCGAGATCCTTCACGCCCTGGCGCCGGAACGCCGCCCGGTCCGCCGGCGCCGGCGGGCGCACCCGCTCCGTCGGCCGCTCGCCGTCCGACAGCGCCGTCCGCGGGCCGAGCAGGATCACGTCGTCCGAGGTCACCAGCGTCATGTCGCCGCCCGCCTCCAGATTCGCGATCCGCAGCGCGCCGCGGTCGATCGCGTCCTCCGCGAGACGCCCCGCCGCGGCCTCTTCCACCAGCAGCACGTCGCCGAAGATGCGGCGGATCGAGACATCGCCGGAGAGCACGTTGCGCGCGTCGTCCAGCGAGAGGTCGCCGGCCGGGCCGCGATCGGCGATGTCGCGCGCGCCCGGGGCGCCCGTCGCGAAGTCCGCGTCGCCGTCGATCCGCAGAGGCCCGCGCCGCGTGACCGGCGCATCCACCGCCCCCGTCGCGGCCATCGCGAGGCGCGGCGTCGTCGTCGCGCCGGTCTGGCCGATCCGGGCCGCCGGCGCGTCGTCGCGCGCGTTCGCCAGCGCGTGCAGCGCCCCGGCGAGGCGCGTCGGCCCGAGGATCAGGTCGCCCGAGACATGCAGCCGGACGCCGCCGGCGGCGCGCAGCGACACCGCCGCCGCGTCGTGGCGCCCGCTGACGAGGCGCACGCGCCGCCCGGCCTCGAGGTCGAGATCGCCCGGCACGCCGATGCGCGCCTCGGGCGTGTCGCTCAGGTCCCGCCCGGCCGAGAGCGAGGCCGCCGCCACCCG
>DATFKM010000393.1:0-3693 GCA_035268645.1 Paracoccaceae bacterium
CGGCGAGCTCCTTCTCCGGCGCGATCTCCTGGAGATGGCTCACAAGGACCGGCTTGTTCACGCCCTCGGCGAGCGGCGCGTCGACGTTCGGCCGGATCGACGCGGCGGGGGGCGGTCATGTCCTTCGCGCCGCCCGTGGTCCCGGTCACGCGGCCGAGCGAGGTGATCGTCGCGACCGCCTGCGTGGTGGCGCCGACGACGCCGGCGGTCGTGCCGCCGACGGCGATGGCGGCCGCCGCCGCGATCTTCGCCGGCCGGGCGTCGGATCCGCCCACGGTCGGATCGGCGTCGTTGCGCGCGATCCCGAGGTCGGACGCGAAATCGGCCGCGTCACGGGGTCTCGCCGGCGATGATCGCCCCGAGGCAGGAGGCCGCGACGTCGAGGTTCGAGGAGCGGGACGTCGATCGGCGCGAAGAGCTCGTTGTGGAAGCCCTCCAGCTGGGTCGCGATGCGCGGATCGCCGCCGGCGTCGTGGACCGCGGATGAAGATGTCGCCCGCCGACGGAAGCGGCGGCTCGACGCCGGCGACCGCCCCGACCCGCTGCGCGTCGACGACGGCGGCGAAGTTCGGGGCGTTCTCGATGGCGTCGAGGCCGCTTCGAGATCGGCGGCGTGAAGGAGCCGGATGGCGAACGCGGGCGTCGTCCCGTCCTTGCCGCGTCCGGGCGGGGCGCGTCGTTTCGTTTCGCGAGCAGGAACGCGGCGCCCCCCGGGGCGCCGCGTTCCCTCGGCCGCCTCGGTGGCGAGGGCTCGTGACGCGCGCGAAACGGCGTGACGAAGGAACGACGACCGTCCACATCCTTGCGGATGGCGCCAAAGTCGCAGCCGGCCGCGGCATCGCGTCGGCATCCCCCGCCGCCTGACGTCGTTACCGTAGCGACCGCGGCCCGAGTCGCCGGCCGCCTCCCGACCGGGTGAAGGAAATGCCGCGCATGAAGACCCCGAACCGGCTTTTCGACGAGCTCGAGATCGGCGAGAGCGCGGAGCTTCGGCGGAGCTGCACGGCGGACGACTTCCTCGTGTTCGCCAACGCCTCCGGCAACCTCAATCCGCTGCACCTGCCGGATCCGGAGCGCGAGGCCGTCGCCCCCGCGCAATGGGTCGCGAGCCTCGTGGGCGCCGTGATCGGCAACAAGCTGCCGGGCGCCGGCACGCTCTACCGCGCCACGCGGTTCCGCTTCCTCGGCCGCGCCCATGCGGACGACGTGCTCGTCGCGCGCGCCCGCGTCGAGGAGAAGCGCGACGACGGCATCGTCCTCCTCTCCGCCACGGTCGAGGTGGAGGGCGGGAGAACGATCCTCGAGGGCGAGGCGGAGGTCGAGGCGCCGACCGAGCGCATGACCCTCGGCGACGTCGCGCTGCCGGGCCTGCTGATCGAGCGCCACGTGCATTTCGACGCGATCCTGAAGCGGGCCGAGCCGATGCGTCCGATCCCCACCGCCGTGGTCGTGCCGGAGGACGCCGCCTCGCTCGGCGGCGCGCTGCTCGCGGCCGAACGGACCATCATCGCGCCGATCCTGGTGGGCGATCCGGCGCGCATCCGCGAGGTGGCCGAGGCCGAGGGCCTCGACCTCGGCGCGGCCGAGATCGTCCCCGCCAAGAGCGTCCGCGACGCCTCGAGGACCGCGGTGGACCTCGTGCGCGAGGGCCGGGCCGAGGCGCTGATGAAGGGCAGGCTGCACACCGACGTCCTGCTGCGCGCGTGCCTGCGCAAGGACGTGGGCCTGCGCGCCGGGCGCCGACTGACCCATGTCTTCGTCATGGACGTGCCCGGCCTCGACCATCCGATGCTGGTGACCGACGCCGCGATCAACATCTCGCCCGACCTCGCGACCAAGATGGACATCGTGCAGAACGCCATCGACCTCGCCATCTCCATCGGCATCGAGGAGCCGAAGGTCGGCGTGCTCTCGGCGATCGAGACGATCAACCCCAAGCTGCCGAGTTCGGTCGACGCCGCGCTCCTCTCCAAGATGGCCGAGCGGGGGCAGATCACGGGCGGGCTCGTCGACGGGCCGCTGGCGATGGACAACGCCGTCGACATCACCGCCGCGCGCACCAAGGGCATCCGCTCGGAGGTGGCGGGGCGGGCCGACGTGCTGGTCGCGCCCGACCTCGACGCCGGCAACATGCTGGCCAAGCAGCTCACCTACGTCGCCCATGCCGAAGGGGCGGGCGTGGTGCTCGGCGCCCGGGTGCCGATCATCCTCACCAGCCGCGCCGACGGCGAGAAGGCGCGTCTCGCCTCCTGCGCCGTGGCGGCGCTGCACGCGGCGCGGACCGGCAAGATCGACGCGGACGCCGGGGAGGACGGATCGTGACGCGCCGGGTGCTGACGCTGAACGCCGGCTCCTCCTCGCTCAAGTTCGGGCTGTTCGAGGCCGAGGACGAACCGCGCCGGGTCTGCACCGGAGAGATCGACCGCGTCGGGCAGGAGGACGCGCGCCTCAAGGCGACGGGCGGCGACGGCCGCGCCCTCGCCGACAAGCGCGTCGCCGCGCCCGACCAGGCCGGAGCCCTGGAGGCGGCGCTCGGGTTTCTCTCGGAAGGCTTCGGGACCGGCGACGTCGCCGCCGTCGGACACCGGATCGTGCACGGGGGCGAGCGCTTCGGTGAGCCGGCGCGGCTCGACGACGACGCGCTCGGCGCGCTCGAGGCGCTGTCGCCCTTCGCGCCGCTGCATCAGCCGCACAACCTCGCGGGCGTGCACGCCGCGCGCGAGGCGTTCCGGAAGGCGGTGCAGGTCGGCTGCTTCGACACCGCCTTCCATCGGGGCCATCCGGCGGTGGAGGACCTCTACGCCCTGCCGCGCGAACTGCTCGACAAGGGCGTGCGCCGCTACGGCTTCCACGGCATCAGCTACGAGCATCTCGCCCGCGCGCTGGCCGAGCGCGCGCCGCGGCTCGCCGAGGGGCGGGTGATCGCGGCGCATCTCGGCGCCGGCGCCTCGATGTGCGCGATGCGGGGCGGGCGCTCCGTCGCCTCGACCATGGGCTTCAGCGCGCTCGACGGGCTGCCGATGGCGACCCGCTGCGGGCAGATCGACCCGGGCGTCCTGCTGTGGCTTGTGCAGTCCGAGGGCATGGACGGCGAGGCGCTGTCGGATCTGCTGTATCGCCGGTCCGGCCTCGCCGGCCTTTCCGGCGTCTCGGGCGACATGCGCGAACTCGAGGCGTCGAACGCGCCCGGCGCGCGGCAGGCGATCGACTATTTCGTGCACCGCGCGCGACGCGAGATCGGCGCCCTCGCGGCCGCCGCGGGCGGGCTGGACGCGCTGGTGTTCTCCGCGGGCATCGGCGAGCACTCGCCGCGCATCCGCGCCAAGATCTGCGACGGGCTCGGCTGGATGGGGCTCGAGCTCGACGCGGACCGGAACGAGGCGGGCGAGGGGATGATCTCCGCCGACGTCTCGCGCGTGCGCGCCTTCGTGATCCCGACCGACGAGGAGCGGGTGATCGCCCGCGCCGCCGCGCGCCTCTCCTGACGCCTTCGTCCGGCGGTCGCGACCGCTCGCCGAGCCTCGGCGCGAGCCCTCAGGCCGCGCTCGGATCCTCGCCCGCCCGCTTGCGCCGCGGCCCGAAACCGGCGGCGAGCGCGAGGATCAGCCCCGAGACGACCGCGATCATCCCCGCCGCGCTGACCGCGTGCCGCGAGCCGAGCCAGAGCGGCCCGTAGCCCGCGAGAACGTAGCC
>DATFKM010000394.1:0-7037 GCA_035268645.1 Paracoccaceae bacterium
CGAGGTCGCTCCACGCCCCTTCCCCACCGGGGCGTCGCCGGACCCGCAGGCCGGCCTCACTTCCTTCTTCCCCCCCGCACCGATCCGACGCGGCCGGCCGGGCGAAGCCCCCACCCCTTCGACCTTGGGGAGGGGTCCGCCACGCGTCGGCGAAGGTCCCCATCCTCCACCGAACCGCTCGGCCGACCGCATCGAGCCGTCGCCCGTTCCCCAACGGGACGCCGGCGGCTTGCTTCGGCGAGACACCCACACCCCTCCGAGCGAACGCGTTCGACCGCGCAACGTGACAGGCGACCCGATCGAGACCCCGCCCGCGCAGGGCGCGGGGCCGGCGCGAACCTCCGGCGTTCCCGCCCCTGCACGGCGCTGCTCCAGACAAGGCCTCCGGACGATCACCCTCTCCGCAGCGCGGCGAACGCGGGCCTCGTAGCGAGTCTCCACCGCCGTCGTCCGTCCGCGGAGCGAAATCCGTCCGGATAGCGAAGCTTTATCGTGCACCGTCCCCTCGAAGGACGCCGCACGCGGGCGCCGCCGCCTGTTCAGCGCCGCCGTCGGCGCCCGGTCTCGGAGGGATTCTCGCCGAAGGCGGCGCGGTAGGCCGAGGCGAAGCGGCCGGGATGATAGAATCCCGCGAGTTCGGCCGCCTGGGTGACGGTCAGGTCCGGCGGCCCTTCCCGCAGCAGCGCCCGGGCCTTCGCCAGCCGAAGGCCCCGGACCCATTCGCCGACGGTGGTGTCGAGCTCGCGGCGGAAGGCGATCTGCACCGTCCGCAGGCTGGCGCCCGCCGACGCCGCCAGCGCCGCGTAGGAGAACGCTTCGGGCGGGGTCGCCTCGATGTACTCGAGCGCGCGGCGGACCACGCGGCTCTTCGGGCGTTCACCCGTCGAGCGCGGGGCGACGGCGCGCACGAGCACGTCCGCGAGATGAAGCAGCAACGCTTCCGCGCGCGCACGTCGGAACCGCTCCAGCCGCAAGATGCGCTCCGGCACGTCCTCGATCTCCCGGATCGCCCCGACGACCGTCCGTCGAAAGGTCGAAAGTCCCGGCAGACGCGTTTCGGCCGCGAAGCGATCGGCGAGCGGGACCGGATCCACCGCGCAATCCAGCAGCCGCATCGCTTCCGCCACGGCATCGGCGTCCGCCGACAGAAGGACGAGGCCGCTGCCCGGACGGAACGCGACCCGCCCGCGGGTCGCCGGCACTAAGAAGGCCTCGGCGCGCCCGAGATCGATCTCCTCGCCCCGATCGACCAGCGCCATGCTCCCGAACAGCGGCATCGGCACGCGAAGCTGACGCGCAGGCTCGGTGTCGATCGCGTAGCCTCCGGACTCGCTCGCGACCAGCGTCACCGGTCCGAGCCGCGCCGCGTTCGAGACCAGTCTCCAGGACCGCCCGCGCGGCGGGTCGATGGTGCGCACGCCGGGCTGACGCAACCGCACGCTTTCCAGCGCGACGTCCGGTTCCTCGGTCGTCAACACGTTGAAGCGGCTGAGCGGCAGAGAACGCGCCATGACCTCCCATACCAAAAGGCGGGATCCCACCCGGACCGCGCCTCGAGGCCCTCCTTCGGGTCGGCTTCCGCGTGCACCATACCCTTCGGAGACACCGAGACGTCAACGCGCGGTTCACCGCCGACGAGCGGGACCACCGAACCGCGGACGCCGGCCCGACCGCATGCCGCGACCACGACCGATGGAGTCGCTCCGAGCCCACCGCGAGCTCCGCGGCGCGACGGCCCGGCGCTGCGGACGCGATCGGGACCGTGGAGGGCGACGACCCCGCCGAGCGACGGTCGCCGAAGATGCGGCGAGCGTGTCGTCGACCCGCTCCGGGCTCGTGGAAGGGCGGCCGACAGGTCGCGTCGGATCGCCGGCGAGGCGCCCGCAAATCGATGAAGCCGTCGGACGCGGAGCGGTGGACTCCCTCAAGGAAATGTGTTTCCGGCGCGCCCGTCCCGAAATCTCGGGTGGAGCGCGGCCGGTCCCGGCGTCCGGCCGGCGCGTGAGATCCGACGACCGGGGGATGCGGAGCGCCGACGCGGATGGCGCGTCCGCGAGGCCCGAAGTCTTCGGCGCAGCCGTCGCGCCATCGGCGAGCGAAGGGAGACAGGGATGACCGAGACCGCTCACGACACGGCCGCGCCGGCCGCCGGAGTCGCCGACCCGCCCGTGGGCGAGTTCCTGATCAGCCGCGGCGGCCCCTTCTTCGCCCTTCAGAAGCAGCTCGGGCTTCTCTCGCGCAGCGCGCTGCGCTCCTCGCGCCGGGCCGGCCTCGCGGTGGCGCTCGCGGCCGGCGCGCCGCTCGCGCTCGGCCTCGCCCTGCCGGGGCTCGGCGGGGCGGGCGCGATGTTGTCCGATCCGACGTTCCTCGCCCGCCACGTGATCGCGATCGCCATCTGCTTCGCCATGGAGGTGACGGTCGAGACGCGCGTGCATGACATGCTGAGACGCTTCGGGCGCACCGGCGTCCTGTTGCCGGCGGCGCGCCCGAAGCTGGCCTCCGCCGTCGCCACGGCGCTCCGGCTGCGCAACGACGCGATCGCCGAGGCGGCCTGTCTGCTGCTCGCGATCGCCGTCTCCGTCGCCGCCGCCCGGTGGCGCGTCTCCGCCGGCGAGCCGTCCTGGGCGCTGATCCGAGACGGCGAAGGTTTCGCGCTCTCCCCCGTCGGCTGGTGGATCACGGTCGTCTCGATGCCGCTGCTGTGGTTCCTGATCCTCCGCTGGCTCTGGCGCTACGCGGTCTGGGCCTGGCTGCTGACGCGCCTCGCGCAGCTCGAGATGCGCCTCGTCGCCACGCATCCGGACCGATCGGGCGGCATCGGCTTCATCGGCGGCTACCCGAACGCCTTCGCCATGTTCGCCTTCGCTCTGGGCTCGATCCTCGCCGCCGCCGCGTGGCGTCGCTTCGCCGGAGTCGAACTCGACGCCGGCGCCTACGCGCAGCTTCTCTCCATCTGGCTCGTCGTCGTCTTCGGCGTCTTCGTGACGCCGCTCGCCGCGTTCGCCCGCCCGCTCTCGCGTCTGCGAGACGAGACGCTGGTGCTCTGCTCGCGACAGGAGACGCGGCGCGAGCGGGCGGCGGAGCTTCGGACGCTTTCGGCGCATGCGGTGTCCGCCGAGGAGCGCGAGCCGTCGGAGGACGACATGCCCGACACCAAGGCGTTCCGCGAGGCGGCGCAGAAGCTGCGGGTGGTCCCTTTTTCGCGCGCCGCGCTGCTGCCGCTGGCTTTGGCGGCGGTCGCGCCCCTTCTCTTCGTCGGAGCCGTGCTCTTCAACACGGTGGAGCTTCTCAGGATCGCGAAGGGGCTGCTCGTCTTCTGACGGCGGCGGCGCACCCGTCGGCGGGAGCGCCGCGACCAAGTCCGTTCGCGTAAGATCGTACGAACAGCCGAGAGGAACATGCCATGGGAGACGGGCCGGAAGGCCGGGGATCGAAGATCATGCGCGCGACGAGGCGTGCGAGCGATTCCCTTTCGAGGATCCGGAGGCCAGGCCGGGGCGCCTCGCCGCGCTCGCCCCTCACGAGCGCGGCGGTGGCGGCCGCGCTGCTTCTCTCACCAGCGGCGGCGGACACGCTCCACGGCGTCGCCCGCTTCGCCGGACCGGTCGACGCGCCGTCCGGCTCGGTCCTCGAGGTCGTGCTCGAGGACCTGTCCAGCGCCGATGCGTCGGCGCGGCGCGTCGGGCGGACGGTCGTCACGAGCCCGGGGCGGTCGCCCTTTCCCTTCGCCGTCGAGTATGATCCAGACACGTTGGAGGCAGGCGCGATCCACGCGCTGCGCGCCACCGTGCGGCGGGACGGCGAAGTCCTGTTCGTCACCGACGGGATCACCCGGGTGTCGTTCGACGACGGCGTGGCTCCGGTGGAGCTGGTGCTCGAGGCGGCCGGGCGGAAAGCGTCCGGCGGGTCCGGCGCCCTCGGCCTTCGCCTGCCGGCGACCTTCCGCGGCACGCTTCCCTGCGCCGACTGCGCGGGGATCCGCCACCACCTCGATCTCTGGCCGGACCGGCGCTACCACATGCGCCGGGAATGGCTGGGCGAAGATGCGCCTCTGCGCAGCGACGAGATCGGCCGATGGTACGCGGATCCCGCGCGAGGCGCGATCGTGCTCTACGGCGCTTCGGAGATGCCGCGGTTCTGGCAGGTCAAGGGCCCGGAGCGGCTCCGCGCCATGGACATGGCGGGCGAGCCGATCGTCTCCGAGCTCGACTACGCGCTGACCGCCGACGGCGGGCTGAGCCCGACGGAACTGGATGGGCTGTTCCTCCTCGGCATGATGACCCATTCGGCGGACACGGCGTCATTCGCGGACTGTCTCACGGGCGCGCGCCGCCCCATCGCCCGGGAGGGTGACTACGCGGCGCTGGAGAAAGCCTACCTTGCGGCGCGGAAATCGCCCGGCGCGCCGCTCCTGGTGCATGTCGAGGCCGGTCTGGCCCGGCGCGCCGCGGCGGAGGGGCCCGACCGCATGAGCCTGATCGTGGAGCGCTTCATCCAGGCGCTGCCGGGCGAGACCTGCCCGCCGGTCCGTCCCGTCGGCCCGCTCTAGCGGACCTATTGGCGGTTCGACCGGCTCCTCGACGAGGCCGTCCGGCCGGAGACCGGCCGCCGCGAGCCGCGTCTCGTCCTCGCCGCCGAGGCGCCCGGCCGTTTCCGGGCGACCGTCGGCTGCAACCGGATTCCCGGCGACTACGCGCGCGACGGCGCGGCCCTGCGCTTCGAGCCGGACGCGCGCCCGCGGATGGCCTGCTCTCCCCGCCTGGAGGCCCTCGAGCGACGGCTTCTGGCCGCGCTCTCCGCGGCGCGCGGCTTCGAGACGACGCAAGACGGTCTGGTGCTGCGCGACGCCGCCGGGAAGCCGCTGGCAGCCTTCTCCGCCGTGCGTCTGCGCTGACGCCTTCGGGATCGAAGCATCGTGGCGCCCTGCCGTCTCGGCGCCATGGCGGGCCGCGTCGCGCCTTGCGCATCCGGGCCGGTGAGAGGGTGAGGCGGCTTGCAGACGCCGCTCGGCGATGATGCGGCGCCGGCGCGGGGCGGCGCCCTCTCGCTCCGTCCGCGACGGGCCGCGCACTCGCCTCCGTCGAAAGTCTCGGCCGCGGTGTCCGGGCATCGCGCTCGACGCTCGCACGGCGCCCCCCGGGTTTCGGGAGCGACCCCGCGCCGCCGACGCTCGGGCGTCAGGGCTCCGCGCCCTCTATGTCCCACTCGGCCTGCGTCCGCCGCAGGGTCTCCGCGAAGCGCCTCAGGCTGGGCGACCAGGGCTGGCCGCGGCGCCAGACGAGGCCGTAATCCATCCGCATCCATGGCCCACTCGGCGACAGGAGCACGAAGTCGCCACGGTCCAGTTCCTTCCGGATGAAGGCGGGCGAGGCGACGCTGACGGCGCGGCCGTTGCGCACCGCGGCGACCATCGCGGCGAAGGAGTCCACGCAGATCGTGGGCACGAAGTCGCCGGTCCCCGGATCGCGCCGGCCCGCCGCGCCGAGATCCGGCGGCAGCAGCTCCAGCCAGCGCCCCTGCATCAGCGTCACCGCCCAGGGGAACCGCATCAGGTCGCTCCAACCGACCTCGGAGCGTCCGGCGAGCGGGTGGCGACGGTCGCAGAAGAAGAACACGGGGCCGCCGCCGAGCGACTCGGCCTCGAGCTCCGGATGATCCGCCGCCGAAAGGGTGTCGGTGACGGCGAGATCGCTGCGCCGTTCCAGCACGTCCTCGAGGCAGGTCCGCCAGTCGCGGACGACCAGCCGGCCGATGAAGGTGCGGCTCGCCGTGGCATGGGCGGCGAAGCTTTCGAGGCCCACCGCCTCGGCCGCGAACGGGCCTACGGAGATGCGGATCCCCCGCTCCACCTCCTCGCGCTTGAGTTCGAGCGCCCGGGCGAGATCCTCGAAGCCGTCGACGAGGACGTCGCAGCGCTCGAGGACGATGTCGGCGTAGACCGTCGGGACGACGGCGGTCCGGCTCCGCTCGAACATCAGGGCGCCGACGGAGCGCTCGAGTCTCGCCAAGGCCCGGCTCAAGGTGGGCTGGCTCATGCCGAGATCCTCCGCGGCGCGCGCGAAGTTGCGGCGCGCGTTCAAGGCGCGCACCATCTTCAGATCCCGGACGGTCATCATCCATGCAGCCCCTGCATCACATGACGATCTTTATGCATTGGACGACGTTTCGTCCAGAATCCAGACAGACCATGGCCCGCCGCCGAACCGTGACTTCGCGCCCGGTCCTCACGCGTGGACGTACGCGCCTTGCGGCGACGGCCTCCGGAAATCTGGAGCGCAAACCACCATGATCGATCGTGATCGCAACAGCCCGTCGGGAGCGACGGCGGCTTTCCGCTTCGCCGTCGCGCAGCGGACCCGCCGCCTCGCGGCGCTCGTCCTTCTCGTCCTGCTTTCGCCGTTGTCCCTGGCCGCGCAGGAAGTCTGGACCGGCGAGTGGCAGAGCTACTGGCGCGACGGCGCGGCGATCCTGACGCTGACGCAGGAGGGGGACCGGGTCAGGGGCGTCTATGAGCCCGGCGGCGGCCGCATCGAGGGCCGGGCGGAGGGCGGCCGGCTCGAAGGGACATGGCGGCAGCGCGGCGCGTCCGGCGATTTCGTCTTCGTGCTCGACTCGGAGGGAGGCGTCTTCACGGGCCGCTATGAGAGCGGCGAGTACTGGAACGGCCAGCGCATCGTCCCGGATGGCGCCGCGTCCGCGCGCTTCAGCCGGATCGACACGCCGCGAGAGGCCCTCCGCTCGCTGGTAACCGTCGCGAATCAGATCGCCTACGAGCGCGAGACCTCCGTGATGAGCCAGGTCGATCGACTGATGGTGTTCGAGGGCGGCGCTTCCGACAGCCGCGACGAAAGACGGCGCCGCAGGCTGCTGTGGCCCATCATCGACCTGTCCACCTTCCGGCTCCGCGACGTCCCGGCCGAGGTGGAGGGCGACACCGCGTCGTTCCGCCTAGGGCCGGCGGGGACGCGCCCCGCTTTCGAGATCCGCTTCGTCCGCCAGAGATGGGGGTGGAGCGTGCTCGTGCCCGAGGCCGACCG
>DATFKM010000395.1:0-2183 GCA_035268645.1 Paracoccaceae bacterium
CCCGCGGCATCTCCTGCCTGCTGGTCGAGGACGGGACCGAGGGCCTCTCCTTCGGCGCGCAGGAGCGCAAGATGGGCTGGAAGGCCCAGCCCACCGCGCAGGTCCAGCTCGACTCCGCCAAGGTCCCCTTCGCCGACCTGATCGGCGAGGAGGGCGCGGGCTTCCGCTACGCCATGAACGGCCTCGACGGCGGGCGCCTCAACATCGCCGCCAGCGCCCTCGGCGCCGCGCAGACCGCGCTGAACGCCGCCCTCGCCTACACGGGCGAGCGCAAGGCCTTCGGCCAGCCGATCGACCAGTTCCAGGCGCTGCAGTTCAAGCTCGCCGACATGGAGATCGAGCTTCAGGCCGCCCGCGTGTTCCTCTACCAGGCCGCCTGGAAGCTCGACAACGGGGCCGCCGACGCCTCCAAGCACTGCGCCATGGCCAAGCGCTTCGTGACCGACGCCGCCTTCAAGGTCGCGAACGACGCGCTGCAGCTGCACGGCGGCTACGGCTATCTCGAGGATTACGGGATCGAGAAGATCGTCCGCGATCTCCGCGTCCACCAGATCCTCGAAGGCACCAACGAGATCATGCGCGTGATCACCGCCCGCCATCTCCTCGCCGCCCGCGGCTGAGCGCGTCCGGCGCCGGCCTCGCCGGCGCAAGCCGGGGGCGGCCCGGGCGGGCGAGAGCGGCGGCCCGGCCGCCGCACGATGTCCGTCCACGGCCGCGCCCCGGGGCCGCAGGCTCAGCCGCCGCGGCCCATGCCTCCGCCCTTGCGGCGCATGCCGCCGGGGCCCATGCCTCCGCCATCGCGGCGCATGCCGCCGGGGCCCATGCCCCCGCCATCGCGGCGCATGCCGTCGGGGCCCATGCCCCCGCCATCGCGGCGCATGCCATCCTGCCCGCGACCCTCGCGCGGCGGCTCCGGCAGGGTCTCGCCCCGTTCCGCCGCCCGGCGGCGCATCTCGATGCGGTGCTCCTCGCGGATGAGCCGGCGCTCCTCCTCGGAGCCCGCCTCCCGCATCCGGCGCATATGAAGCTCCCGCTCCCGCTCGGTCATCAGATGCGAGCCGAAGATCTCCTGCCCCGCCGCCGGCGCGGCGCCGACGCCGGCCGCGACGGCGGCCCCCGCGATCAGTCGAAGCGCGCTCCTGCGGTCCATGCCGGTCTCCTTCCGTCGACTTCCGGCGGCCGATCACCGCCGACTCGCAGATACATTCCAAATTTGCCATATCAATGGCGCCCCAAGAACCGGGACGGACCGCGCGCCCCCCCGCCGTCCGCCGCCTTCACCGAATCGCAACCCCCTCGCGGCACGCTTCCCGCCCCGCCGCGAGACCCGAACCTCCCATGCGGCGGCCGTGGCGGCCGACCTCGTCGGCACGAAGGTCCGACCCGATGCGGACGAGGGGCCGACTTGCGTCCGACCCGCGTCCGACGGACGGCGCCCGGAAGTCCGACGAAAGGCCGACGAAAGGCCGACGCCGTCGGCACGAATTGCGCACGATCGGCCGACGCAATATGCACCGGACGAGGACGTCGCGGAGGCACGCAAGGGGGAGACCACATGTCCGAAGCCGAGCTGATCGTCGCCGTCGACCGGCGGGCCGGCCGCCTCACCCTGAACCGCCCCAAGGCCCTCAACGCCGTCACCTACGCCATGGTGACCGAGATCGAGAACGCCCTCCTCGCCTGGCGCGACGACCCCGCGGTGCAGCTCGTGGTGATCGACGCCGCCCCCGGCCGCGCCTTCGCCGCCGGCGGCGACATCCGCGACCTCTACGACCACGGCAAGGCCGGCGACTTCGCCTTCGGCCGGCGCTTCTGGGCCGACGAATACCGCATGAACGCGCGGCTTTTCGCCTTCCCCAAGCCCGTCGTGTCGTTCCTGCAGGGCTTCACCATGGGCGGTGGCGTTGGCGTGGGATGCCATGGCTCGCACCGAATCGTCTGCGAAGGCTCGCAGATCGCCATGCCCGAATGCGGCATCGGCCTGATCCCCGATGTGGGGGGATCGCTAATACTGGCCCGCGCGCCGGGACGGCTGGGGGAGTATCTCGGCACGACCGCCAGCCGGATGGGCCCTGCCGATGCCATCCATGCCGGGTTTGCCGACTACTTCGTCCCCGCCCCGCAATGGGACGCGCTGAAGGACGATCTGATCGCCCATGGCGACTGGGAAGCGGTGGACCGCG
>DATFKM010000396.1:0-7553 GCA_035268645.1 Paracoccaceae bacterium
CCCGCCGTATTCCGTGAAGCTCCCCGGATCGAGCAGCGCGTCGAGGCTCTCGCGCGCCGTCCAGCGCCCCTGCGCCCGCCGCTTCTCCACCGCCTCCGTCCGCGCCGAGTCCAGCGTCGCCGCCCGCCGCGCCAGCGCCTCCGCCAGATCCGGGCGGACATGCTCCGGGTCCGGCTCCGCCTCGGCCCCCGCCGCGTCGCCCGCGGCCTCGCCCGGCGCGATCAGCGCCAGCACCGCGCCCTCGGCCACCGTTTCGCCGGGGCCGACCAGCACCCGCTCGATCCGCCCCGCCTCGGGCGCCAGCGCCAGATGCTCCATCTTCATCGCCTCGAGCGAGAGCACCGCCGCCCCCGCCGCCACCGCGCTCCCGGGCGCGAGGGCGACCGACGCCACCGTCCCCGTCAGCGGCGCGCGCACCGCGACGAAGCCCTCCGGCACGGCCGCCGCCGCCCGCGGCCCCTCTGCGGCCGCGCTCCCGGCCGCATGCCGCCGCCGCCGCGCCGCGCCCACCGCGATCAGCGCCGCGAGGTTCGCCTCGAGGAAGCCCGTATCCACGTCGTTCGCCGCCACCTCGGCCGAAGCCATCAGGCCGCGCAGAAGCGGAAGGTTCGTCTCCACCCCCTCCACCCGCATCTCGTCCAAGGCGCGCAGGCACTTCGCCACCGCCGCCTCGTGCGTCGGCGCATGGCACACCACCTTCGCCAGCAGCGAATCGAAGCGCGGATTGGCCGCCATCCCGACGAAGCCCGCCGCGTCGGTCCGCACCCCCGGCCCCGTCGGCGCCTCGAAGGCCGCGATCACGCCCGCCGCCGGCCGCACCGATCCGTCGGGCCCCAGGATCTCCGCGCAGACCCGCGCCTGCACCGCCGCGCCCCGCGTCTCCGGCGCGCGCGCCAGCCCCAGCCCCCCCAGCGACGCCCCGCCGGCCAGCCGCAACTGCACCGCCACGAGGTCGAGCCCCGTGACCGCCTCCGTCACCGTATGCTCCACCTGCAGCCGGGCGTTCGCCTCGATGAAGAACGCCTCGCCCGTGTCACGGTCCAGCAGGAACTCGAAGGTCCCGACCCCGCGATACCCCGCCGCCGCCGCCATCGCCTCCGAGGCGCGCCACAGCCGCTCGCGCACCCCCGGCGCGACCGAGGGCGCCGGCGCCACCTCCACCAGCTTCTGCCGCCGCCGCTGGAGCGAGCACTCCCGGTCCCCCACCGCCACCGCGGCCGAGCCGTCCCCGACGACCTGCACCTCCACATGCCGCGCCCGCCGCACCAGCCGCTCGAGATAGACCTCGCCCGAGCCGAACGCCGCCCGCGCCTCCGCCGCAGAGCCCTCCAGCGCCGCCGGCAGGTCGTCGAGCGACAGCACCGGCCGCACCCCGCGCCCGCCGCCCCCGGCGACGGCCTTCACCATCACCGCCGCGCCGCGCCCCAGCCCCTCGAAGAAGGCCCGCGCCCCGGCGAGATCCGTCGCCCCGGTCCCAGGCAGCACCGGCGCCCCGGCCGCCTCCGCCGCCGCCCGCGCCGCCGCCTTGTCGCCGAAGGTGCGCAGCGCCGCCGGCGAGGGGCCGATCCAGACCAGGCCCGCCGCCTCGACGGCCTCCGCGAAACCCGCGTCCTCGCTCAGGAAGCCGTAACCCGGATGCACCGCGTCGCAGCCGGCCCGCCCGGCCGCCGCCACCAGCGCCGCGGCGTCGAGGTAGGCCGCCGGACCCGTGCCCGGCAGCGCCTCCGCCGCGTCGGCCCGCGCGACGTGCAGCGCCCCCCCGTCGTCATCGGAGAAGACCGCGACCGTCTCCACCCCCAGCTCCGCGGCCGAGGCGGCGATGCGCGCCGCGATCTCCCCCCGGTTCGCGATCAGCAGCCGCCGCGGCAACCCCTCGGCCATTCCCGTGCCTCCCCCTGTCGATCCGGTGCGCCACAACACCCGCCCCGCCGGCCCGCGTCCAGCCCCCGGGCGCCCGCCTTCGACCGGGGGAGCGCGCCGCTCGGGGAGGCGCCCCGAGGGGCGCCCCCCGCTCGCGGCGCGCGTCGGCGCGTCCCGCGCCTCCCGCCCGGCCCCGCCGGTCGCGCCCTCTCGCCTCCCGCCGCACCCGCCGCTACCCTCCGCGCCCGACCCCGCCGGAGGATCCGAATGACCGACGCCGCCGCCGACCTGATCGCGCTCCTCGAACTCGAGCGCCTCGAGACGAACCTCTTCCGCGGCCGCGGCGACGGCGGCGAGACGCCGACGCGCGTCTTCGGCGGCCTCGTGATCGCGCAGGCCCTCGTCGCCGCGTACCGCACGGTCGAGGACCGGGCCTGCCACTCCCTCCACGCCTACTTCATCCGCCCCGGCGACCCCTCGATCCCCATCGTCTACGAGGTCGACCGCGCCCGCGACGGCGGCTCCTTCACCACCCGCCGCGTCGTCGCGATCCAGCACGGCCGGCAGATCTTCAACCTCGCCGCCTCCTTCCACGTCGAGGAGCCGGGCTGGACCCACCAGCACGACGCCCCCCCGACGCCCGAGCCCGAGACGCTGCCGAGCCGCGCCGAACTCCGCGCCCGCGACGCCGAGCGCGTGTCCCCGAAATGGCGCGAGGACTTCCTGCGCCCCCGCCCGGTGGAGATCCGCGAGGTCGACCCGCTCGACCTGCTCGACCCCTCGCCGATGCCGGACGCCAACCGCCTCTGGTTCCGCGTCCCGGGCGTCGGGGCGGCGACGCCGGAACTGCACCAGTGCCTGCTCGCCTACGCCTCGGACATGAACCTGCTCGGCTCCGGCGCCCGGCCGCACGGCGTCAGCTTCATGTCGGGCACGGCGATGTTCGCCAGCCTCGACCACGCCATGTGGTTCCACGCGCCGCTGCGCTTCGACGACTGGCACCTCTACGCGATGGACAGCCCCTTCACCGGCGGCGCCCGCGCCTTCAACCGCGGCCTGATCTACGACCGCGCCGGGCGGCTGGTGGCCTCGACGGCGCAGGAGGGGCTGATGCGGCCCATCGACGGGACGCGGAAGGGCTGACGCCCCGCGGGGGAGCGCGCCGCTCGGGGAGGCTCCGCCCCCCGCTCGCGGCGCGCGTCGACGCGTGCCGCGCCGACCGCCCGGCCCCACCGTCGGCGGCTCACGGCCGAGGGCGGCCCTCCTTCCCATCCCCCGCCGCAAGGCTCTACCCTCCCGCGAAACGGCGCCCCGCGGCGCCGCCGAGGGAGGACGTGACATGACCGAGACCCGGGACCGCGGCTGGGCCGCGCGCCTCGCGATGCGCGAGGACTGGCTGGCCCAAGGCCGCGAATCCGCGCTCGAGCCCGAGCGCGAGATCGTCGACCCCCATCACCACCTCTGGGACCGCGGCGGCGCCCGCTACCTCGTGCCCGAGCTGCAGACCGACGTGGCCGAGGGCCACAAGGTGGTCCAGTCGATCTTCATCGAATGCCGCGCCTTCTGGCGCGAGGACGGCCCCGAGCACCTCAAACCCGTGGGCGAGACGGAAGCCGTCGCCGCCATGGCCGCCGAGGCGGCGGCGCGCGGCGCCCCCGCCATCGCCGCCATCGTCGCCCATGCCGACCTGCGCTCGCCGCATCTCGACGAGGTGCTCGACGCGCACGAGGTGGCCGGCAAGGGACTGTTCCGGGGCATCCGCCATTCGGCCGCCGCCGATTCCAGCGGCGCCCTCGCCATCCCCGGGCGCGAGGGGCCCGGCCTCTACCGCGACGAGGCGTTCCTGAAGGGCCTCGCCCGCCTCGGCGAGCGCGGCCTGACCTACGACGCCTGGCACTACCACCACCAGATGCAGGACTTCCGCGCCGCCGCCGAGGCCGTCCCCGGCACGACGATGATCCTCGACCACTTCGGCACCCCCCTCGGCGTCGGCCCCTACGAGGGCCGCCGCGCCGAGATCTTCGAGCGCTGGAAGGACGACCTCGCCGCGGCGGCCGAGCGCCCGAACGTGGTCGCCAAGCTCGGCGGCCTCGCCATGCCCGACAACGGCTTCGCCTTCCACGAGGCCGACCGTCCGCCGAGCTCCGAGGCCCTCGCCGAGGCCCAGCGCCCCTGGATCGCCCACACCATCGAGCGCTTCGGCCCCGAGCGGTGCATGTTCGAGAGCAACTTCCCCGTCGATCGCGCCTCGGCCCCCTACGGCACGTTCTGGAACGCCTTCAAGCGGCTTTCGGCGCATCTGCCGGAGGCGGACAAGGCGGCGCTCTTCGCGGGCACCGCGCGCCGCGTCTACAGCCTGCCGCTGCCCTGAGCGGCGCGCGTCCCGGCGTCCCGAAACAGGGCGCCGGGACGCGCTGCGCTCCCCGAAGTCCCTCGATCCGCGCGAAGGACAGCCGGACCGCGCCCCGAAGGCCGCGGAACGATACCCGAACGGCGGACCGTTTCAGCGCCCGGCGAAGCTCGGCTTGCGCTTCTCCAGGATCGCGTCGACCGCCTCGCGGTGATCGTCGAGCTGCTGGAGCTTCGCCTGCCGCCATGCCGCCGCCTCGAGGTGCTCGTCGAGCGTCTGCCCCTCGGCGGCGCGCATCAGCCGCTTGGCCTCGCGAACCGCTCCGGGCGGCATCTCGGCCACCGCCTCGGCGTATTTCATGGCCGACTCCAACAGCGTGTCGTTCGGCACGACGGCGGTGGCGAGGCCCCAGGCCAGCGCCTTCTCCGCCGGCACCCCGGCGCCGGTGAACAGCATCTCCCGCGCCCGCGCCGGCCCGACGACCCGCGGCAGGAACCAGCCGCCGCCGTCGCCGGGGATCAGTCCGACGCGCAGAAAACTCTCGGCGAAAACGGCATCTTCGCCGCATATCCTCAGATCGCACATCGTCGCGAGATCGCACCCCGCGCCCACCGCGTGACCGTTCACCGCCGCCACCGTCACCACGTCCACCGCGGCCATGGTGCGCGGAATCCGCTGGATCCCCTCGCGATACCACGCTGCGATCTCCGCGTCCGACATCGCGTCGGTCGTGGTCATCGCCTTGATCTCGTTGAGATTTCCGCCGGAGGAGAAGCTCCTGCCCTCCGCCGCGATCACCACAGCCGAGACGCCCTGGTCCTTCTGCGCCCGCTCCAGGCCCGCGACGAGCCCCGCCACCACGTCCTTCGACAGCGCGTTGCGCGTCTCCGGCCGGTTCAGCGTCAGCACCGTCACCCGGCCGTGCCGGGCCTCCGTCACAGCCTCAGACATGCGCGCCAACCTCTTGAACCGGGCCGATGATCCACTCCGACAAAGGCGTCCCCTCCGCGTCCGCCGCGGTGGCCAGCGCCACCGCCCATTCCGTCTCGTCTCCCGCCTCGTCCCGCCAGCGCCAGAGCCGGCGCGAGACCTTCCGGAGGTCGTACTCGTAGGTGTAACCGATCGCGCCATGCGCCTGATGCGCATGGGCCGAGACGCGCTCCGCCGCCTCCCCGGCCCGGATCTTCGCCACCGCGGCGGCGCGCCAGTCCACCGGCCCGCCTTCCGCCGCGCTCTCGGCAGCGGCCTCGACGGCGGCGCCGGCGGCGGCGGTCTCGCCGGCCATCTCCGCCAGCATGTGCTGGATCGCCTGGAACTTCGCCAAGGGCCGGCCGAACTGCTCCCGCACGCTCGTATGCGCCAGCGTCAGCTCCAGCGAAGCCTCCATCGCGCCGGCCATCTGCGCCGCCCTCGCCAGCGCCAGCTCGGCCCGGAAGGCCAGCGGCGTCAGCCAGTTGGGCGCCGGCGCCGCGGCCTCCGGCAGGTCGGCGTCGAAGACCAGATCCGCCGCCGCGTCCTCTCCGATCCCCGGCGCCGGCGTCGCCGCCGCATCCGGGATCTCCATCAGCGCCAGCACCGGGCCGGTCTCGCCCTCGGCCAGCAGCAGCACCCGCTGCGCCGCCGCGCCCCACGGCACGGCCTTGAGCGAGGCCGTCACGCGCCCCTCGCGGATGCGCCCGCCCGCGGCCAGCGTCATCCGCCCCGCCGGCGGCTCCGACCCCGCCGCCGCCAGCAGCCGCGCGGCCAGCAGCGTCTCGGCGAAGGGAACCGGCGCGGCATGGGCGCCGGAGAGCCGCATCAGCCCCCAGACCTCCTCGGCCCCGAAGCCGGCGCCCCCCATCGCCTCCGGCGTCGCCGCCGCCGTCAGCCCGGTCTCCTCCAGCGCGGCCCAGAGCCCCGCCGGATCCTCCCCGCGACCCGAGAACACCCGCGCCGCGGTCTCCGCCACCATCCGGTCCATCAGCGCATCCCCAGCCGGCGCGCCACGATCCCGCGCATGATCTCCGTGGTGCCGCCGCGCAGCGAATTCGACGGCAGCGCCATGACCGAGGCGTCGAGCAGGGTCTCCAGCCCCGCCGGCCAGTCCTCGCGCGGCAGGCCGCTCAGCGCCTCGCGCACGCCGGCCACCGCCTCCTTCTCGAAGCGCGTGCCCATCTCCTTGACCAGCGCCGCCTCCACCTCGGGCGAGGCGCCCTCCTGCAAGAGCTGCGCGACGCCGCGCGACATCCGGCGCAAGGCGCTCATCCGCGCCATCAGCCGGCCCATCGCCGCGGCCCGGCGCGCGTCCATCCGCCCCTTCAGCGCCTCCATCGTCGCGGTCATCAACGCCAGCACCGTCAGGAACCGCTCGGGCCCGGAGCGCTCCATGGCGAGCTCGGCCGTCACCTGCGCCCAGCCGCCGCCCTCCTCGCCGAGCAGCGCGTCCTCCGGCAGTTCCACCCCGTCGAACAGCGTCTCGTTGAAGTGAACGACTCCCGCCAAGTCCTTGATGCCACTGATGGAAACGCCCGGCGCCCTGAGGTCCACCAGGAACTGCGAGAGCCCCGCCTGACGGTTGCGCCCTTCGGGCGGCGAGGTCCGCGCGAGCACGATCATGTAGTGCGAGATATGCGCGCCGGTGCTCCAGATCTTGCGCCCGGTCAGCCGCCAGCCGCCCTCGACCCGCTCCGCCTTGGTCGCGACCGCCGCGAGGTCCGAGCCCGCCTGCGGCTCGCTCATCCCGATCGCGAAGAAGCACGTCCCGGCGGCGATGCGCGGCAGGATCTCCCGCTTCTGCGCCTCGGTTCCGAACTTCAGGATGTGCCCGCCGGACTGCCGGTCCGCGACCCAATGCGCCGCCACCGGCGCGCCCGCCGCCAGCAGCTCCTCCGTCACCGCGTGCCGATGCAGGGGCGGGCGTCCGCCGCCGCCGTATTCCGTCGGCCAGGTCAGGCCCAGCCAGCCCCGCGCGCCCAGCTTCTCGCTGAACGCCGGGTCGGCCGCCGAGACCCAGCAGTCGGCTCGCGGCGTGAAGCCGCCGGCGGTGCGCTCGGCCTGAAGAAAACCGCGCACCTCCGCACGCAGCGCCTCGGCCTCCGGGTCCGGGGCGGGCGCGGGAAAGCGGAACCGCGCGCCGGCGTCGCTGGCGTCGAGCATCTCTGTCCTCCCAAAGGGCGTGGGGCGCTTCGGACGCGCCCGCATCTCGGCCGGCATGCTGACCGGGCCGGGCCCGGCAGGCAAGACCGCGCCTCAGGGACGGATCGTCTCGAACCGCCGATGCGCCGCCTCCGGCATCGGCACGGTCCTGCGCGCCTTCAGATCCATCACAAGCGCCCGCACGTCGCCCCGCGCCAGGGGCTCGCCG
>DATFKM010000397.1:0-4526 GCA_035268645.1 Paracoccaceae bacterium
GCGTCACGCTTCTGCGCAACGGCGAGCCGATGGAATCCGGGCGCGGCGCGAACGCCCTCGGCGGCCCGCTCGCCGCCCTCGGACATCTGCTCGAGACGCTGGCGGCCGACCCCGACGCGCCGCCTCTCGCGGCGGGCGAGATGATCTCCACCGGCACGCTCACCGACGCCTTCCCGGTGGCCCCGCAGGAGACCTGGCGCGCCGAGTTCGACCCGCCGCTCGGGCCGCTCGAGGTCACCTTCGCCTGAACCGCCCGCTCACCAGACCGGCTCGGGATCGGTGGTGCTCACATGCGCCGCGACGACCTTCCAGCCCGCGTCCGCGAAGCGCACCCAGGTCTGGCTCTGGCGTCCGGTCAGGTCCCTGCCGCGCAGCTTGAACTCGAGGTTCACCACCGCGAAGTCGTGGCCCAGCGTCAGGATCTCGAGCCTCAGCCGTCGCTCCTTCAGTCCCGGCCCCGGCGGGCGGCGGACCCGGTGGGCGTGGATCTCGTCGAAGCCGTAGCCGTTCTCGTGCATCGCGTAGCGCACGGTGTGCGGCGAGCGCCAGAAGGTGTCGTCGAGCACCGCGACGTCCTTCTCCTCGAGCGCGGTCTCGTAGCGCTCGAAGAGGGCGCGCACCTCCTCGACCACCTCGGGGATGTTCGGGGTCCGGTCCGTCATGAGCCCTCCCAGGCCTCGGCGATCGCGAGCAGCGTCGCCTCTCCCCCCCGCGCGGCGAGGACCGAGAGGCCGACGGGCGCCCCCTCGACCTCGCCCGCGGGCAGGCTGATCTGCGGGTGCCCCGCCAGCCCGCCATGGGCGCAGAGGCAGTTGATCCGGTCGCGCACGCGGTCCATCGCCGGCAGCGAGAGGCCGATCTCGGGCGCGGGGCAGGGCGTCGTCGGCATCGCCAGCACCGTGCCCTCCGGCAGCAGCGCCGCAAGCCGCCCGCGCGCCTCGTCGCGCATCAGCGCCGCCTGCGCCAGATCCGCCGGCGCCACGGCCGCGCCGGCGATCAGCGTGCGCGCGACGAGGAAGGAGAAGCGCGGCGTCTCCGCCTCCACCCAGCCGCGGAAGGTCGTCCACGCCTCGGCGAGCTGCAGGCTGCGCTGCGCGCGCCCCCAGACGCTGAGTCCCTGCGGGGCGAGCAGATCCTCCCGGCGCTCCCCGACCAGATCCGACAGGCGCGCCACCGCCGGCGCCAGCGCCGCCCGCACCGCGGGATCGGAGAAGCCGAAGGCGTCCGTCGCCAAGACAAGACGGCCGGGCAGGGCGCCCGGCGCCTCGCCCAGCAGCGCCTCCCCGACCCGCGCGAAGACGCGCCCGTCGCGGGCGAACCAGCCGGTGGTGTCCGACTGCGGCGCCTGCGCCAGCATGCCCTCCACCGGCAGCCGACCGTGAGTCGGGCGCATGCCGTAGAGGCCGCAGAAGCTGGCCGGCACGCGCACGCTGCCGCCCGTGTCGGTGCCCAGCGCCGCGTCGCAGAGGCCCTGCGCCACCGCCGAGGCCGAGCCCGAGGACGAGCCCCCCGGCACGCGGCCCGGCGCCCGGGGATTGGTCGGCGTCCCGTCGAACGCGTTGATCCCGAGCAGGCCGAGCGAGATCTCGTCGGTCACCGTCTTGCCCACGAGCTTCGCGCCGGCGCCGAGAAGCGTCTCCACCGCCCAGGCGTTCCGCTCTGCCGGGTCGTGCGTGCGCGCCCAGTCCGGGTTGCCGGCCGCGGTGACGCGCCCTGCGACGTCGAAGAGGTCCTTCGCCGCGAAGCTCAGCCCGGCGAGCGGGCCCTTCGCCGCGCCCTCGACCTCGAACCGCTCCACGAAGCATTCGCCCATGCCGCCCCTCCCGTCGCCGCGCGCCGGCGCGATCCTGACCGGCCGAAGCGCCGCCCGCAAGCGCCCGGCCGGGCGGGTCGTCGACCTCAGGGGGCGTAATCGGGCGGGTAGGGCGACCAGCCGTCTCCGGCGAGGCCGAGGCCGTGGCCGAGGTCGAACAGCGCCTTCATGTAGACGGGATCGAAGACTTCCGTCGCCTCCACGTCGAAATCCCGCGGAATCGCGATGACGTTGAGCTCGGTGCCGTCGCGCTCCGCCGCCGCGTAGATCCGGTAGACGTCGCCCGAGCCCGAGCCCGTGAGCAGGCTGCTCGCCGCCTTGCCGGCGATCGAGACGAGGCGCGGGCGCACCGGCTCGTAGGGTTTGTCGAGCTTGTTGTTGATCACGACGTAGAGCGTGCGGTCGATCTCCACCCCCAGCGCGGCGTCGATCATGCGCATCGGCAGGTCGGGCGTGAACAGCATCACCTGCTGCGTCGCGCCGCCGTCGACGTGCATCTCGTCGTAGCGGCGTCCGTCCGGGGTCCGCACCGGGATCAGCACCGGCGGGAATGCCGCCGGGATCGCGGAGGACGCCTGCACCACGTCGTGGATCAGCCGTCGCGCGTTCGGATGCCGGGTGGCGGCGATGGCGCCGACGTTCCAGATCACCGGGCGCGAGGCGTCGAGATTGGTGGTCCCGATCAGCAGCACGCGGCCGCGCTCGTGCTCGCGCGCGAGCGCCTCGACGATCTCCTCGTCGACGTAATCCTCGATCAACCGCCGATAGCCGCTGGTGTCGCTGACCGCGGTGCCTCCCAGCAGCGCGGAGAAGAAGGAGCGGGTCAGCAGCTGATCGGTGGTGTAGGTGGTGTAGATCTCCTCCAGCGTGGCGTCGTGCTCCGGCCCGAGAAAGGCGAAGAGCGCGACGATCGCCCCGGTGGAGATGCCGGTGACCGCCGCGAATTCCGGCCGGTCGCCCCGCTCGGTCCAGCCCTTCAGCAGCCCTGCGGCGAAGGCGCCGTCGGGCCCGCCGCCGGAAAGCGCGAGCGAGGTCTGCTCGATCGGCCCGCCCGCCGCGATGTCATCGGCGAAGGCCCGCCGCAGGACCGCGGCGCGCTGGGCGATGATGAGGTCGCGCTCCGCCGGATCGAGCGCATCGCCGAATTCGCGCAGCACTTCGGCGTCCCATCGGATGCCGTAGGGCGCCGCCGTGGCCAGATCGGCCTCGGGCGCCGGCGCGCGCGCGATGACGGTGGTGCATCCCGCCGCCGCCAGCAACACCAGCGCCGCAACCGCCCGCCGCGCGAGTCCGCCCAAGCCCCAGTCCGCCGTGGTCCGAGCCATCGTCGCCCCCGCATGCCGTCTCGACCCGGAGGATACCGGGTCGCGACGCGCTCGGCCACTTCGAAAAGGCGCGCGAGAGCCGCCTCAGACGCCGGGCGCGGTGGCCGAGACGAAGTCCCCCACCGGCGCCGCCTCCCCGCCGCCGAGGCGGAAGCCCTCGTAGCCTCCCTCGACCACCCTGCGGCAGATCTCCCGGTAGCGCGGCATGCCCCCGGCATAGGGCATGAACACCCTCGGCTTGCCCGGCACGTTGGCGCCCAGGTACCAGGAGTGGCCCGCCTGCGGCAGCAGCGTGGCGTCGGCGGCGTCGTTGACATGCCGGATCCAGGCCTCCGCCGCCTCAGGCGTCGCCTCGATCCGCGTCAGTCCCCGCTCGTTCATCATCGCGATGCTGCCGGCGATCCACTCGCAATGCTGCTCGATGGCGACCGGCATGTTGGTCAGCACCGAGGGGCTGCCCGGCCCCGTCACCGTGAAGAGGTTCGGGAACCCCGGCACGGCGAGGCCCAGCCAGGTCCTCGGCCCGGCCTTCCACGCCTCGGCCAGCGTCAGCCCGTCCTTGCCGGTCAGGTTCAGCCGGATCAGCGGCCCCGTCATCGCGTCGAAGCCCGTGGCGAAGACCAGCACGTCGAGTTCGTGCACCTTGCCGGACTCCAGCTCCACCCCCTCCGGCACGATCCGCTTGATGGGGTCCTTGCGCAGGTTCACCAGCGTCACGTTCGGGCGGTTGAAGGTCTCGAAGTAGTGCGTGTCGATCGGCGGGCGTTTCGCCGCGTAGGGGTGGTCGATGTCGGCGAGATCCTCGGCCGTCTCGGGATCGGCCACGATCTCCCGGATCTTGTCCTTCAGGAACTCGGCCGCCGTGTCGTTCGCCGTCTTGTCCACCAGCAGATCGGCGAACACCCGCCGGAAGCGCAGGCCCCCGACCTCCCAGCTCTTCTCGTAGAGCCGACGGCGCTCCGCCTCGTCCACGTCGAAAGCCTTGCGCTGGGAGATGTCGAAGGGATGCCCGTTCGCCGTCTGGTGCAGCAGCGCCTTGATCTCGTCGTACCCGTCGCGGATCTCGCGCTTGCGGTCTTCGCTCAGAGGATGGTTCCGCGCCGGCACGCTGTAGTTCGCGGTGCGCTGGAACACGGCAAGATGTCCGGCCGTCTCCGCGATCACCGGCGCCGCCTGGATGCCGGTGGAGCCGGTGCCGATCTGCCCGACGCGCTTGCCGGAGAAGTCGACGCCCTCGTGCGGCCACTGGCCGGTGTGATAGGCCTCGCCCGCGAAATCGTCCCGTCCCGGAATGCGCGGCAGGTTGGCCGAGCTGAGGCAGCCGGTGGCCGTCACCAGATACGTCGCGCGCAAGGTCTCGCCCGCGTCGGTCCGCACCGCCCAGGCGC
>DATFKM010000398.1:0-3217 GCA_035268645.1 Paracoccaceae bacterium
GCGGGCCCCCGACTTCGACCGGCCCTACGGGCGCAATCCCTATGTCGGCTACGACGGGCTCGAGACCCCCTGGCTGTATCGTGGAGAGACGCCGCCGCACGGCATCCACCCGCTGGCCCGCGTCGTCCATGTCGGCGAACGGGCCTGGCCGCTCGACCGCCTCGCCGAGGCCGGCGTGATCGAGGAGGCGGGCCTCCGCCTCGAATGGACCGAAGGCCAGGCGAGCGCCCTCGACACCGCCGAGATCGCCGCGGGCCGGGAGGTCGGCGACGTGCGCGTGCTCGAGGCCGGGACGCGTCGGCGCGTGGGCCACGGCGTGGTCTTCGCCTTCGCCTTCCACGCCTTCCGGCCTGAGGGGCGCTGGATGCTCGGGGACTGAGCCGACCGCCGGCGCCGCCTCACCCGCCGGGGCGGGGCCGGGCCGGGCGTCCGCGGGTCGGCGGTGTCGGGACCGACACCCGGCTGGCGGAGGCGCGGGCGCGGCGGCGGCCCCCCTTGGTCCCGCGCCGCCGCCGGCCTAGTGTCGATCTTCACGCTCCGGCCCCAGAGAGCCGCATCCCAGGGAGGCGCCCATGCCCGGCCCCCTCGCCGGCGTCCGCGTCGTCGACGCCACCACGATGATCTCCGGCCCCCTCGCCACGCTGATCCTCGCCGATCAGGGGGCCGAGGTGATCAAGATCGAGGACCCGCGCGGCGGCGATCACGGCCGCCAGGTCGCCACCCGCCGCGGCGGCTTCTCGGCCAGCTTCGTGAACAACAACCGGGGCAAGCGCTCCGTCGCGCTGAACCTCAAGCACCCCGACGGGCTCGAGGCCGCGCTGAAGCTCTGCGAGGGCGCCGACGTCTTCGTGCAGAACTGGCGGCCCGGCGTCGCCGAGCGCATCGGTCTCGGCGAGGCCGCCGTCCGCGCCCGGCGGGCGGACGTGGTCTACGCCTCCATCGCCGGCTTCGGCTTCGAGGGACCGTGGGCGAAGCGGCCGGTCTACGACCCCCTGATCCAGGCGCTCTCCGGCCTCGCCTCGGTGCAGGGCGCCGGCGGCCGGCCGCGCCTGATCCGCACCATCCTCCCCGACAAGGTGACGGCGATCCAGGCGAGCCAGGCGATCACCGCCGCCCTCTTCGCCCGCGAACGCACGGGGCGGGGCACCCATCTGCACCTCTCCATGCTCGACACGGTCGTGCACTTCCTCTGGTCCTCCGACATGTCGGGCCTGACCTTCGTCGGCGACGAGGCGCCGGAGCCCGAGGAGACCGCCCAGTCCTTCGTCGAGCTGATCTACGAGACGGCCGACGGCTGGATGGCCGTCTCGGCGCACACCGACGCCACCTGGACCGGCCTCTCCCGCGCCGTGGGCCGGCCGGACTGGCTGGAGGACCCCCGCTTCGCCGGCGTCGAGGCGCGCGAGGTCAACAAACCCGCCCGGCTCGAGCTGACGCAGGAGGCCCTCCGCGAGGACACCACGCAGAACTGGCTCCGCCGGCTCGAGGCCGAGGACGTCCCCTGCGCCCCCGTGCTGACGCGCGGCGAGATGATCCGCCACCCGCAGGTCGCGGCGAACGGCGTGGTGATCGAGACCGACCACCCCGAGGCCGGGCGCCTGCGTCAGGCCCGCACGCCGGCGCGCTTCTCCGCGACCCCGACCGACCCGCCGAAACCCGCCCGCCCCCTCGGCGCCGACACCGAGGCGGCGCTCGCCGCCGCGGGCTACACGCAGGCCGAGATAGCCCGGCTTCTCGACGCCGGCGCCGCCGCCCGCCCCGACGCAACCCCGAAGGCCGCCGAATGAGGATCGCATGATCGACTTCCACTACGCCCCCACGCCGAACGGCTGGAAGGTCGGCATCATGCTGGAGGAATGCGGCCTCGACTACGAGACGCACCTCGTCCGCCTCGCCGAAGGCGACCAGTTCCGCCCCGAGTTCATGGCGATCTCCCCGAACGCCAAGATGCCCGCGATCCTCGACCGCGACCCGCCCGCCGCCTATGGCCCCGAGCCGGTCCCGGTCTTCGAATCCGGCGCGATCCTGCTCTATCTGGCGGAGAAGACCGGCCGCTTCGCCCCGCCCGAGGCCGACCGCCGCGCCCGCAAGGAGCTGACCGAGTGGCTGTTCTGGCAGGCCGCCAACCAGGGCCCGATGGGCGGCCAGCTCTCCCACTTCCGCAACTACGCGCCGGAGGACGAGCGCGACTACGGCTTCAAACGCTATCTCGGAGAATACGACCGCAACCTCGGCGTGCTCGACTCGCGGCTCGAGGGGCGGGACTTCATCCTCGGCGACTACTCCGTCGCCGACATGATGGCGTTCCCCTGGGCCTTCATCGCCAAACCCCTCGGCGCTTCGCTGGAACAATTCCCGAACGTCGCCCGCTGGCGCGAGACGCTGAAGGCCCGCCCGGCCGTCCGTGCCGCCGTCGACCTGATGAAGGACGCCCAGAACCGGGGCGAGCGCAACGCCACGAACACGCCGCTGCTCTACAGCCAGAACGCCGAAAGCCTCAAGCGCGGCGCCTGAAATCCGGCCGACCCGCCCCTTGGCCGGCGCGGCGCCGCGTGGGGGCATCGAGCCCGTCACGCGGCGCCCGCCGATCCGCAGGGCGGATCGGCGGCCCTCGCGGCCGCCCTCGCGGCCCTTGCCCCCGGGCCGCGAACGCGTTCCCCTGACGCTCCGACCCGCGCCCCGGAGGCCCCGATGACCGATCCCGCCGACGCCCTCGCCGCCGCCTTCGCCGCGCGCCGTCCGCTCGCGCCGTTCTCTGCGGGGACGCCGCTGAGCCTGACCGAAGCCTACGCCGCCTCGGCGCGCCTCGCCGCGCGGCGGGGCCGGCGCGTCGGCCGCAAGATCGGCTTCACCAACCGCGCTCTCTGGCCCCGCTACGGCGTCGACGGTCCGATCTGGGGGGCGGTGCACGAGGAGACGCTCGCCGCGGCCGACGCGCCCCTGACGCTCTCGGGCCTGATGGAGCCGCGCATCGAGCCGGAGATCGTGCTCGCGCTCGCCGCCGCGCCGGCGAGCGCGTCGCGCGAGGACCTGATCGCGGCGCTCGACTGGGTCGCGCCCGGCTTCGAGATCGTGCAGTCGCCCTATCCGGGCTGGCGCTTCGACACCGCGGACGCCGTCGCGGCGGGCGCGCTGCACGGGCGGCTGATCGTCGGACCGCGCGTTCCCGCGGGCTCCGTCGCGCCCGATCTCCTGCCGGAGATCGGCGTCACGCTTA
>DATFKM010000399.1:0-4989 GCA_035268645.1 Paracoccaceae bacterium
CCCTGGCCATAGGCGGCGGGGCCCGGCACGGCGCCCGCGCTCTCCGGCCCGACGCGGATCGCGCCGTTGGCCGCGACGGTGGCGAGCGATCCGCCCCCGGCCCCGATGGCGTGGATGTCGATCACCGGCAGCGCCAGCGGCTGGTCGTCGATGCGCGTCTCGGTCGAGGTCTGGGGCTGGCCGCCCCGGATCAGCGCGATGTCGGCGGAGGTGCCGCCCATGTCCAGCGTCAGCAGATCCTCGATGCCCGCCAGCCGCGCCAGATGCGCCGCGCCCACGGCCCCCGCCGCCGGCCCCGACAGCGCCAGATGCGCCCCGAGGCGCGCCGCCTCGCCCGGCGGCATCACCCCGCCGTTGGACTTCATGATGTAGAGCGGCGCCGCCAGCCCCCGCTCCTGCAGCCCCCGCTCCAGCCGCGCGACATAGCGGCCGACCAGCGGCTGCACCGAGGCGTTGAGGACCGTGGTCATGGCCCGCTCGTATTCGCGGAACACCGGCAGCACTTCCGAGGAGATCGAGACCTCCACCCCCGGCAGCCGCTCCGCCAGGATCTCGGCGATGCGCCGCTCATGGGCGGCATTGGCGTAGGAATGCAGCAGCACCACCGCCACCGCCTCGAGCCCGCGTTTCGCCACGGCGTCGGCGGCGGCGTGCACGTCGGCCTCGGCGAGCGGCCGCACGACCGAGCCGTCGACGCGCACCCGCTCGTCCACCTCGAACACGTTGCGGGGCGGGACCGGGCGCTTCGGCTTCACCCACGAGAAGAGATGCGCGTGGCGCGGGATGTCGGCCCGGCCGATCTCCAGCGCGTGGCGGAAACCCCGGGTGGTGATCAGGCCGGTCGGGGCGCCCTTCTTCTCGAGGATCGCGTTGGTGGCGACGGTGGAGCCGTGCAGCACCGCGTCGATCTCCTCCGGCGCGGCGCCGGCGAGGGCGAGCGCCTTGGCGACGCCCTCGAAGAACCCGCGCGCCGGGTCGTCGGGCGTCGAGGGCGTCTTGGCGACGTGCAGCGTCCCGCCCGCCCGGTCGGCGACGATGACGTCGGTGAAGGTGCCGCCGACGTCGAGGGCGAGGGCGTAGGTCATGCGAGGCTCCGATCGCGGAAAGGGGCGGCGACGCTCACGGATTTCCCGTCACCGCGAGCGTCTGGCCGGTGATCCAGCGCGCCCGGTCGGAGGCGAGGAACAGCGTGGCGTCGGCGATGTCCTCGGGCGTGCCGAGCCGGCGCATCGCGACGCTCTCGACGTGCCGGGCGTGACCCTCGGGCCCCTCCGCCTCCCACGGCCCGATGTAGTCGGGCGAGGTGGGCATGAAGCCCGGCGCCACGCTGTTGACGTTGATGCCGAAGGGGCCGAGCTCGGCCGCGAGCTGGCGCACCAGCCCGATCTGCGCGGCCTTGGCGGTCCCGTAGCTCTGCACGCCCGTGCGCGAGACGCCGAGCCCCGCGCGCGAGCTGATCGCCACGATGCGCCCGTCGCCGGCGCGCTTCATGCCCGGCACGACCGCGCGGGCGAGGTGGAACAGGCCGTCCACGTTCACCGCCTGGATGACCCGCCAGTCCTCGTCGGCGACCTCCTCGATCGGCGTGCGGAAGCGCGAGCGGACGCCGCCGGCGGCATGGACGGCGACCGAGAGCGGCCCCTCGGCCTCGATCTCCGCCACCAGCGCCGCGACGGCCGCGGGGTCGGTCACGTCGCAGACCCGCGGGCGGACCCGCGGCCCCTCCATCGCGGCCAGCAGACCGGCCTCGATGTCGGCGGCCCAGACCGTCGCGCCGGCCTCGACGAAGCCGGCGACGATGGCCTGGCCGATGCCCCGGACGCAGCCGGTGACGAGAACGTGGCGACCTTCGAACTCGATCCTCATGGCGCTCACTCCGCCGCCCGCACGGCCGCGGCCGCGAGATCCGGGAACTCCGCCAGAAGCTCGGCGTGCATCCGCCGCACGGCCGAGCCGTCGATGCGCGCCGGGTCGTCCGGGTCCATCGCCTCCACCATGCGGAAGGCGCGATGCTTGGCGTAGAAGCGCCAGGGCACCGGCAGGGCCGCCAGCGTCTCGGTCAGGGCGTCGTAGTTGGCCTCGGTCCAGACCGCCTCGTAGGCCTCGCGCGTCGGGCCGAGGTCGTAGAACCCCTCGGTCCGCGGCGCCTTGGCCATCTCGGCGCGCAGCGCTTCGGTCGCGGCCGCGTCCACCGCGCCGCCCTCGATCACGACGCCGTATTGCGCCCGCGCCGCCTCGACCGAGACCCAGCCGCGCCGCAGGTCGAGCAGAACCGCTTCCGGCTCGCGCTCCAACGGGTCGCCCCAGCCGCCGGCCCCGCCGCAGGTGACGTGGATGACGTCGCCCGGGCCGATCGTCACGATGTCGGTGTTGCCGAGGTTGAACTCGTCGTTCCGCCCCGGATTGCGGATGAACTTCGAGGCGCCGCCGGCGCGCCCCCCGCTGATGCCCCAGCCGGTGAAGCGCGTGCGGTCGCGGTTGCGCGCCGTGACCCTGGTGTTCGGCGACATCGCCTCGAACACCAGCTCGGTGCCGAGGCCGCCGCGATGTCTGCCCGGCCCGGCGCTGTCCCGCGCCAGCCCGTAGCGGTGCACGCGGATGCCGGCCTCCACCTCGTTCACCTCGACCGGGGTGTTCTTGAGAAAGCCCGCGTTGGCGCCCGATCCGTCGGCCCCGTCGCCCGCCGCCGTGCCGCCGGAGCCGCCGGTCATCGGGTCGATCGCGGCCATGATGCGCCGGCCGGTCCGGGTGTCGGTGGTGTTGACGTTCATGATCGGCCCGCCCGAGGCCGGGGCGGCCATCAGCCGGTCCGGCGCCGCCTGCGCGAAGGCGCCGAAGGTCAGCCCGTGCAGCCGGTTGCACGACAGCGTGCGCATCCCCACCGCCGCCGGAAACACCGGGTTGACGATGGTGCCGGAGGGCAGCACGCAGCGCACCGCCCGGCTGATGCCCGAGTTGAGATAGAGCGACGGATCGAGCGAGTAGAGCACGTAGGTCACGCCCACCATCATCAGCACGTGCCGCGGATCGCCGCCCGTCGGCATGTTCAGCGAGCTCTCGAGCTGCGGGTCGGAGCCGGTGAAGTCCATCACCAGCCCGTCGCCCTCGATCTGCAGCGTCAGCTTCAGCCGGCAGGGGAAACCCTCGACCGCGTCCTCGTCGATGTAGTCGGCGAAGGGATAGGTCCCGTCCGGCAGGGCCCTGATGATGGCGCGCGCCTGCGCCTCGGCGTAGTCGAGCAGGTCGCCCACGCCCTCGCGGAAGGTCTCGACGCCGAAGCGCGCGATCATCTCATGGACCTTGCGCTCGCCGGTGTTGCAGGCGGCGATCTGGGCCTTGAGGTCGCCCCAGTTCTGGTCGGGCGCCCGCACGTTGGCGAGGAAGATCTCCAGGATCTTCTCGTCCACCACCCCCTCGCGCAGGATCTTGGAGGGCGGGATGCGGATGCCCTCCTGGTGCACCTCGGTCAGCGTGCGCGACAGCGAGGCCGGCACCGCCCCCCCGACGTCGGTGTTGTGGATGTGCCCGACCGAGAAGGCGACGATCTCGCCCTCGTGGAAGATCGGCTTCCAGACGTGCATGTCCGGCGGATGGGTGCAGACGTAGCCCGAATAGGGGTCGTTGGTCATGCAGATGTCGCCGGGGCGATAGTCGTCGATCATCGCGATGGCCCGGCCGTAGTCGAGCCCGACGAACCACGTCGCGCCCAGCTCCGTCGGGGTGGCGAAGGTCTGGCCGTCCGGCGTGGTCAGGCCGGTGGTGAAGTCCTCGGTCTCCTTCACGAAGGTCGAGTGGGCGGTGCGGTAGAGCGTGAAGGCCATCGCCTCCGCCGCCGCGCGGGTGTGGTTCTTCAGGATCTCCAGCGTGATCGGATCGACGGGCATCAGACGGCCTCCGGCGCGATGACGAGGTTGGACCAGCCGTCCACGCGGACGACGAAGCCCGGCGGGACGACGGTGGTGCAGTCGTCCTGCGCCACCACCGCCGGGCCCGCGAAGCGCTGGCCCGGGCTGAGATCGGCGCGGGCGAAGAGCCCGGCGCGCCGCGACGCCCCGTCGAGCCGCACCTCGAGCCAGGACCCCGGCTCCGCCTCGCCCGGCGTCTCCTCGGCCGGGAACAGCTCGGGCTTGGGCGCCGTGCCGGCGACGACGAGCCGAAGGTTGACGATCTGCGCCTCCGCCGCTTCGTCCGAGTGGTCGTAGGCGCGGTGGTGCGCGGCGTGGAACGCCGCCGCGATCGGCCCCACCTCGGCGGCGTCGAAGGCCGCGCGGTCGAGCGGCGTCTCGATCTCGTAGGACTGGCCGCGATAGCGCATGTCGGCCGACCAGATCAGCCGCGCCTCGCCGGCGAAGCCCTGCTCCTCGCGCAGCCACGACAGCGCGGCGGCCTCCAGCTCCGCCGCGACCGGGGCGAGGGCGCTGAGGCCCTCCGCGTCGAGATCGGTCATCACGCTGCGGATGAAGTCGTTGCGGATGTCCGCGATCAGCCCGCCATAGGCCGAAAGGACGCCCGGCGTCGGCGGCACGATCACCTTGCCGAGCCCGAGCTCCCGCGCCAGCAGGCAGGCCGTCATCGGCCCGGCGCCCCCGAAGGCGAGCAGCGCGAAGCCGCGCGGATCGGCCCCGTGGCGCGAGAGCAGCTTGGAGCAGCCGAGGAACATGCCGGAGACGGCGACGGCCACGATCGCCTCGGCCGTCTCCTCCACCGACTTGCCGAGCCGCTCGGCCAGCGGCGCCAGCGCCCGCTCCGCCGCCCCGCGATCCAGCGAGACCGCGCCGTAGCCCAGCTCCGCCGCGCCGAGCAGGCCGAGCGCCGCGAAGGCGTCCGTGACGGTCGGACGCTCGCCGCCCCGGCCGTAGCAGGCGGGGCCGGGGGTGGACCCGGCCGAATCCGGCCCGACCTTGAGCACGCCGAAGGCGTCGACCGAGGCGATGGAGCCCCCGCCCTCGCCGATCGAGGTCACCGAGACGGTGGGCACGTGGATCGGAA
>DATFKM010000400.1:0-2392 GCA_035268645.1 Paracoccaceae bacterium
ACGATCCCGAAGAATGGCAGGTGTTCCTGGCCCGTCTGGCCGAGATCGCCGCCGGCGAACGCCTCGACTGGGAGGCCGTGGCCGCTTCGATCCGCGGCGTCTCCGAGGAGACCACCACCGGTGTGCATCGCCTGTATCAGATGCACGAGGCCGGCAAGCTGCTGTTCCCGGCGATCAACGTCAACGACGCGGTCACCAAGTCCAAGTTCGACAACCTCTACGGCTGCCGTCACTCGCTCATCGACGGCCTCAACCGCGCCGTCGACGTGATGATCGGCGGCAAGGTCGCGGTCGTCTGCGGCTACGGCGACGTGGGCAAGGGCTCGGCCGCTTCGCTCGCCGGCGCCGGCGCGCGGGTGATGGTCACCGAGATCGATCCGATCTGCGCGCTGCAGGCGGCGATGGACGGCTTCGAGGTGGTGCAGCTCGAGGACGTGGTGAAGAAGGCGGACATCTTCATCACGGCGACGGGCAACAAGGACGTCATCACCGTCGACCACATGCGCGACATGAAGGACATGGCGATCGTCGGCAACATCGGCCACTTCGACAACGAGATCCAGGTCGCGGGTCTCAAGAACTACAAGTGGACCAACGTGAAGCCGCAGGTCGACATGATCGAGTTCGCCAGCGGCAACCGCATGCTGCTGCTGTCCGAGGGCCGTCTGCTGAACCTCGGCAACGCGACCGGGCATCCGAGCTTCGTGATGTCGGCGAGCTTCACCAACCAGGTGCTGGCGCAGATCGAGCTCTACACCAAGGGCGACGAGTACGAGAACAAGGTCTACGTGCTGCCCAAGCATCTCGACGAGAAGGTGGCGACGCTGCACCTCAGGAAGCTGGGCGTGCAGCTGACGCGGATGAGCGACGAGCAGGCGGACTACATCGGCGTGGGCGCCGAGGGGCCGTTCAAGCCGGAGCACTACCGCTACTGAGCCGCGCCGTCGCGCGGACCGGCCGGGGCCGGGGGGGCTTGCGCTCCCCCGGCCTCGTCTGTTTCAGATGACGTGCTGACGACAGGGGCGCCCCGCGAAAGGGGCTGAGACGCACCCTCGGAACCTGATCCGGATCATGCCGGCGTAGGGAGTCGTTCGGTCGCGCGCCGGGGCGGTCCGGCGCCCGCCGTCCGCCTGCCTCCGCCGGAGGGAGGAGCGAGACGATGGCGAGCGCAGGCGAGCGGCTGGAGGCGATGCGGGGCAGGGCCCCCTTGGTGCAGTGCATCACCAACTACGTGGCGATGCAGCGCGCGGCGGACGCGCTGCTGGCGATCGGCGCCTCGCCCGCGATGGTGCACGACGCGCGCGAGGCCGGCGGGTTCGCCGGGATCGCCGACGCGCTGACGATCAACATCGGGACGCTCTCGCCCCATTGGGTCGAGGGGATGGAGGCCGCGGCGACCGGCGCGCGCGGGCCCTGGGTGCTGGACCCGGTGGCCGTGGGCGCGACGGCGTTCCGGCGTGAGACGGCGGCGCGGCTGATGGCGCTGAAGCCGACGGCGGTGCGCGGCAACGCCTCGGAGATCCTGGCGCTGTCCGGCGAGGCCGGGGCGGGACGCGGGGCCGACGCGGGCGATCCGGTGGAGGCGGCGGAGTCCGCGGCGCGGGCGCTGGCGGCGCGGTCGGGCGCAGTCGTCGCCGTCACCGGCGAGACCGATTTCGTGACGGACGGGACCCGTGCGGTCCGGCTGACGGGCGGCTCGGTGCTGATGACCAAGGCGACGGCCGTGGGCTGCGCGCTGACCGGAATCGCGGGCGCCTTTCTCGCGGGCGAGGACGACCCCTTCGAGGGCGTGATCGCCGCGCTGGCGAGCTTCAAGGCCGCCGGCGCGGGTGCGGCCGAGGGCGCGGACGGGCCGGGCAGCTTCATGCCGCGCTTCATGGATGCGCTCGCGGCGCTCGACGCCGCGGCGGTGGACGGGCGCACGGCCCGCGCCGCGGCATGAGCGACCTCTCGGTCTATCTGGTGCTCGACGCCGGGATGTGCGGCGCGCGCGGGCTGGCGGAGACCGCGCGCGCCGCCGTCGCGGGCGGCGCGACCGCGGTGCAGCTGAGGCTCAAGGACGCGCCGACGGAGGCGGTGATCGAGGCCGGGCGCGCGGTGCGGGCGGCGCTCGCCGGGTCCGGGGCGCTGTTCGTCGTCAACGACGACGTGGCGGCGGCGGCGGCGCTGGGGGCGGACGGCGTGCATGTCGGGCAGGGCGACATGCCGCCGGCCGAGGCGCGGGCGGCGATCGGGCCGGGGCGGTTGCTGGGGTTTTCGGTCGAGACCGTGGCGCAGGCGGCGGCGGCCGATCCGGCGGTGGTGGACCACGTCGGCGCCGGGCCGGTCTTCGCGACGGGCACCAAGGCCGACCACGCGCCGCCGGTGGGGATGGACGGCCTCGCGGGGATGG
>DATFKM010000401.1:0-4738 GCA_035268645.1 Paracoccaceae bacterium
TCGGAGAGAGAGACGATGAAGACGCGGATCACGGAGCTGTTCGGGATCGAGCACCCGATCATCCAGGGCGGGATGCACCATGTGGGCTATGCCGAGCTCGCGGCGGCGGTGTCGAACGCGGGCGGGCTGGGCATCATCACCGGGCTGACGCAGGGCACGCCGGAGAAGCTGGCGAACGAGATCGCCAAGTGCCGGGACATGACCGACAAGCCCTTCGGCGTGAACCTGACCTTCCTGCCGAGCCTCAGCCAGCCCGATTATCCGGGCCTCGTGAAGGCGATCATCGACGGCGGCGTGAAGATCGTCGAGACCGCGGGGCGGAACCCGGAGGCGGTGCTGCCGCATCTGAAGGACGCCGGGGTGAAGGTGATCCACAAGTGCACCTCGGTGCGCCATTCGCTGAAGGCGCAGAAGATCGGCTGCGACGCGGTGAGCGTCGACGGGTTCGAGTGCGGCGGGCATCCGGGCGAGGACGACATCCCCAACATGATCCTGCTGCCGCGGGCGGCGGACGAGCTCGAGATCCCGTTCGTCGCCTCCGGCGGCATGGCGGACGCGCGCTCGCTCGTCGCGGCGCTGGCGATGGGGGCGGACGGGATGAACTGCGGGACGCGCTTCATCGCGGTGCAGGAGGCGCCCGTCCACGACAACGTCAAGCAGGCGATCGTCGCGGCCTCGGAGCTCGACACGCGGCTCATCATGCGGCCGCTCAGGAACACCGAGCGGGTGCTGGCCAACGACGCGGTGGACCGGCTGCTGGAGAAGGAGCGCGCGCTCGGCGCCGATCTGACCATCGAGGACATCCTGCCGGAGGTCGCGGGCGTCTATCCGAAGGTGATGGGCGGGGGCGACATGGATGCGGGCGCCTGGTCCTGCGGAATGGTCGCGGGGCTGATCCACGACGTTCCGACCTGCAAGGCGCTGATCGACCGCATCATGGCCGAGGCCGAGGCGATCATCCGCGAGCGGCTCGAAGGCATGCTCTCCGGCAAGGTCGCCGCCGCGGCGGAATGAGCCCGGAGGCGCATGCGCCCCGGATCGCGTCCCGCATTCGTGCGCACCCGGCGCCGACGGCGTGCCGCCGGCGTCGGCCCTTCGTGCACCGGACGTATGCCATATGTCGGACTTTCGTCGGCCTTTCGCATGCCTTTCGCAGGCCCTTCGTCGGCCATCGATGCGCCTTTCATGCCGCCCCCGTGCCGACGTCGTCGGACCCGCCGCCGGCCGGGGCCCGCGGCGGTCGGCGCCGGAGACTGCCGGAACACGGTTGAGGACGCGTTGACGCCGCGGAGGGCCGAGCCGTCCGCGGCGCAGGGACGGCGGCGACCCGCCCGCGGGCTTCGCGCGGAAGGCGGACCGGACGGGGGCCCGGGCCGCACGCGGCTCAGCGCCGCGCGGCGAGGGCGCTTCTGGCGCGGCGGATGCTGCGCTCGTCGATGAAGCGCGGCGTCTCCTTCTTGTAGCTCCGGAAGGCGGCGCCGTAGCCGTCGGCCAGCCAGCGCTCCTCGTTCAGCGCGAACAGGAAGTAGAGCGCGAACAGCACCCCCGCGAGCACGATCGTCGTCGCCGAGGCCGCGGTGAGCCCGAGGCCCACCGTCGCCGCGACCGAGAACACGTATTGCGGATTGCGCGAGCAGGCGTAGAGCCCCGTCGTCACCAGCCCGTCCGCCTCGCAATAGGTGTTGTCGATGCCGAGGAAGCGATAGCCCCAGAGCGTGGCGCCGAAGGCCCCGAGCATGATCGGCGCGCCGATCACCCAGCGCACCCAGCCGCCGACCTCGAGCGGCGCGAAGTCGAGCAGCGCGAAGACCACGGTGGCGCCGCAGAACACGCGGAACAGGCCGAAGGACAGCCGATGCCGCCAGCCGGAGGATTCGGGCGCGGGCCAGAGGCCGAAGGACGGGCGGGCGAGGTTGTAGAGCAGGAGCCCCCCCAGCACGGACGCCGACAGCACGGCGATCACGAGGGCGGCGTCGTGAGCGAGGGCGACGAGGCTCGACATCTGTGAGATCCTCCCAAAAAAGCCTTTCGGTCCCGGAGGGCGGAGGGGGTTCGGCAGAACCCGCTTCGCCGGCGACACGCAAGTCTCGCCCGGCTGCCGGAGGCGTCGATCCCCGGAAGCGGCCTCCGCGGATCAGGGCGCGCCGGCGCCGCGACCGATAGAACGCTCGGGCCGCCCGAGGGTTCCGTCGCCGGGCGCGGCGGGTATGGAACGGACTCCGGCGAGACCCGGGCGATCCGTCCTGCGGAGGGCGAGACGCGCCGCTCTGCGATCGGCTCGCGCCGGGCCGGCCGTCTGCGTGGGGACGCCGGCCCGGCCGGCGCGGGGCCGGGCGTCGGACCCGGGCGCCCTCGCCGCGCCCCTCGGGGCGCGGCGGCGGGCCGAGGGGGGTCGATCCCCCCGAGGCGCGCGTCCCGCCCCGAAGCGGGACGTCAGGTTGCGGGCGCGGCCTGCCCCTCCCGGGTCTGCGGCGTCGGGATGCCGAGCAGGTGGCCGGCGAGCTGGGTGCGCAGGATCTCCACCGTGCCGCCGCCGATGGTGAACATGCGGACGTCGCGATACATGCGCTCCAGCGGCGTCTCGGACCCGTAGCCCCGGGCGCCGTGCATCTGCAGGGCGTCGTCGACCGCCGCGATGGCGGCCTGCGTGGCGAAGAGCTTGGCGCGGGCGGCCATGGCGCGGTCGGGGAACAGGCCCTCCGGCCCGCGGGACTGGGCGGCCTCGTGCAGCATCAGGCGCGAGGCGTGGAGCTTCGCGTCCATCTCCGCCAGCATCCATTGCAGGCCCTGGAACTCGGCGAGCGGGCGGCCGAACTGCTCGCGCTCCAGCAGGTAGGCGCGGGCTTGGTCGAAGGCGCCCTGCGCGACGCCGAGCGCGGCGCAGCCGGCGCCGACGCGCTGCGAGTTGTAGGCGCTCATCAGCGCCTTGAAGCCGTCACGGAAGCCGCCGGGGGCCTGGAGGCGCATGGAGTCGTCGACCCACAGGTCGTCGAACTGCAGCTCCGCCTCCGGCATGCCGCAGAGGCCGAGGGTGCGCTCGTGCCGGGCGACGCGGAAGCCGGTCGGCCACTCGCCCGCCTCGGGGTCCGCCACGACGAGGAAGCCGGCGACGCCGAGGGGCGTTTCGTTGCGCTCCTCGGCCTTGGCGAGGATCAGGTGCAGGCGCGAGACGCCGCCGCCGGTGATCCAGCATTTGCGGCCCGAGAGGCGCCAGCCGCCGCCGTCGCGGACGGCGGTGGTGGTCATCCCGCCCGCGGCGGAGCCGGCCTCGGGCTCGGTGATGCAGAGGGCGGGCTTGTCGCCGGCGAGGACGAGCTCCGCCGCGCGGCGCTTCTGCGCCTCCGAGCCGTAGGCCATGACGGCGGCGATGCCGCCCATGTTGGCCTCGACCGCGATGCGGGCGGAGAGGGTGCAGGCCTTGGCGAGCTCCTCGACCACCACGGCGGCCTCGAGGAAGCTGGCGCCCTGCCCGCCGAGGGCCGTCGGCAGCGTCATGCCCATGACGCCGGCCTCGGCCATCTCGGCGACGTTCTCGTGGCAGTAGCGGCGCTCGCGGTCCCAGGTCGCGGCGCGGGGGGCGAAGCGCGCGGCGAGGTCGCGCGCGACGGCGCGCCATGCCTCGGCGCCGACGATGCGTTCCATGAGCGGTCCCTCCCTTTTCCGGTCACAGTGACGTGAGGGGACGGAGGGGGCAAGCCGCCCGTCAGTGCAGCTTGAGGCGCGGGCGGGCGATGCGGTTGACGTGGCCGACGGCGATCAGCGTGAGCCCGCGCAGCCAGCCGTGGATCGCGAACAGGTGCAGCCGGTAGAGCGAGAGATAGGCGAGGCGCGCGAGGCGCCCCTCCACCGCCATGCGCCCGCCGACGAGGTTGCCCATCAGCGAGCCGACCGAGGCGTAGCGCGAGAGCGAGACCAGCGAGCCCTTGTCGCGGTAGACGAAGGGCTCCAGCGGCTCTGCCTTCTGCGCGCGGTCGAGCTGGCGGAAGACGTGGGCGGCCATCTGGTGCGCGGACTGGGCGCGGGGCGGGATCGGGCGTTCCTCCCCCGGCAGGGTGCAGGCGCAGCAGTCGCCGATGGCGAAGATGCGGTCGTCCAGGGTGGTCTGGAGGGTGGGGCGGACCACGAGACGGTCGAGCCGGTCGAGTTCGAGGTCCGAGAGCTGCCTGACGAAATCGGCGCCCTTCACGCCTGCGGCCCAGACGACGAGGTCGGCGGGGATGGTCGGTCCGTCCCTGGTCAGCACCTCGCCGGGGCGGATCCCGCTCACCTGGGTGTCGCGGCGGACGTCGACGCCGAGGGTCTGAAGCTCCTCGGCCACGGTCTCCGAGAGTTCGGGATCGAGCGCCGGGAGAAGGCGGGGTCCGGCCTCGAGCAGGGTGACCTCGAGACGGCTCTCGTCGAACACCTCGAGCCCGTAGTGGCGCAGGCCCGAGGCGGCGTTGAAGAGTTCGGCCGAGAGCTCGACGCCGGTGGCGCCGCCGCCGACGATGGCGATGCGCACCTTCGGGTCGGGCTCGCCCTGCGCGGCGCGGACGCTGACGCCGAAGCAGGCGTTCAGCAGGCGCGCGCGGAAGGAGTCGGCCTGGTCGCGGCTTTCGAGGAAGAGGGCGTGCTCCTTGACGCCGGGCACGCCGAAGTCGTTGGAGACGCCGCCGAAGGCGAGCACGAGCCAGTCGTAGCGGATGGCGTGGCGGGCGACGATCTCGCGCCCGCGTTCGTCGTGGAGGGGGGCGGTGAC
>DATFKM010000402.1:0-2776 GCA_035268645.1 Paracoccaceae bacterium
CGCGAAGGTGCGGCGGCGCGCGACCTCGGGCGGCAGGGGCGGGGCGTTGTGGTCGCGTCGGAGCATGGCGCGGGTGTAGCGCGGGCGCCGCGGCGCGGCAACGGCGCAGGCGTGGGATGACGCCCTTGGGTGGCGCCGGACTGGCGCGGCGGGCGTCAAGAGGTTAAACTTGCATCGAAAGCCGCGCGGGCGGCTTCGCGGAGGTGGATCCATGTTCAGGCATGCGTTGCTTGCGGCCTCCTCGGCCGCGATGCTGGTCTTCGCCGGTCCGGCGAACGCCTTGGCCGCGTTCGACGGCTTCTCCTTTTCCGAATTCGGCTGGGAGTTCGACCGGCCGGGCGTCACGGTCTCCACCGACTTCGGGATCCTCGACGCGAATTTCTCGGAATCGGGCGCCGGCCTCGTGACCGAATGGGCGCCCGATCAGTTCGAGACGACGGCCTCCGCCGTGACCTCGGGCTCCGTGGCGGGCCAGGTTTCGGCGCCGTTCGGCGCGGCGTCCGCGTTCCTGCTGACCGACGTTCTCGTCTCCTTCGTGAACGAGGGGCCGGATTTGGTCACGCTGTCCTATTCATGGCGGATCGGGGGCGTCGCGCAGGTGCTGGTGGAGGATCCGGCGACGGAGATCGCGGAGGTGGGCGCCTTCGCGACGGTCTTCGGCGAGTTCTTCGATGCGAGCGGCGCCCGGTCGGTCGTGATCGACGCAGAGGGCTTCGCCTTCGCCAACGACTTCTTTCCCGACGACCTCTTCGACGACTTCGTTGCGGACGATATCGTGCTCGAGCCGGGCGCGTCGTTCGACGTGTTCATGACAGCCGATCAGGACGGCTTCGCGGAGGTGGCGGTCGGCGCCGTGCCGCTGCCGGCGGCGGCGCCGCTGCTGCTGGCGGGGCTCGCGGCCTTCGGGGCGGCGGCGGCGCGCCGGCGTCGCTGAGGCGCTTCGACGGAGCCTCGGCTGCGGCGTTTTCGGACGGCCCCGGCGACGCCGCCGGGGCCTTCGCGCGTCGGTGTCGCCGGGAGATTGACGAGGCGCGGGCGGGGCGCGAGGGTCGCGGTCCGGCGGCGCTGGGCGCCGCGGCAAAACATGGACGAGGGAGGGACGGTCATGGATCTCGGCATCCGGGGGAAGACGGCGGTGGTGTGCGCGGCCTCGAAGGGGCTCGGGCGCGGCTGCGCCGAGGCGTTGGCGGAGGCGGGGGTGGACCTCGTGATCAACGCGCGCACGGCCGAGACGCTGGAGGCGACGGCGAAGGAGATCCGCGACGCCTACGGCGTGCGGGTCGAGGCGGTGGCCTGCGACGTGACCTCGGAGGCGGGGCGCGAGGAGACGCTGGCGGCGGCCCGCAAGCTGACCGGGGGCGGCGAGATCGACATCCTGGTCAACAACGCGGGCGGACCGCCGCCGGGGATGTGGACCGACTGGGACGAAAGCGACTGGCTGAAGGCGCTGAACGGCAACATGCTGACGCCGATCGCGCTGATGAAGGCGGTGCTGCCGGGGATGATGGAGAAGGGCTGGGGCCGGGTGATCAACATCACCTCGGTCAGCGTGAAGGCGCCGATCGCGATCCTCGGCCTTTCCAACGCGGCGCGGGCCGGACTGACGGGCTACGTCGCCGGCACCAGCCGGCAGGTCGCCCCGAAGGGCGTGACGATCAACAATCTGCTGCCCGGCACGCACGACACCGACCGGATCCGCGGCGTCGATTCCGGCACCGTCAAGAGCACCGGCAAGTCGATCGAGGAGGTCCGGGCGGAGCGGGCGGCCGCGATCCCGGTCGGGCGCTACGGCACGGCCGAGGAGTTCGGCAAGGCCTGCGCCTTCCTCGCCTCGGTCCATGCGGGCTTCGTCGTCGGGCAGAACTGGGTGCTCGACGGCGGCCAGACCAACGCGACGATCTGAGGCCGCGCGCCCGCCGCGCCCGGGCGCGGCGGGTGGACCTTCGCGGCCGGCGCGGCTATCTCGTGCACCGAAGGCGGCAGGCTCCGCGGCGCGGGCGCCGGGGGCGGCCGCGGCCCCGCGGGCGTGCGGGGTTCGGTCATTGTTCCCCCGCCGGCGCGGGGGCGGAGGGTCCATGCGCATCCTGATCACCAACGACGACGGCATCACCGCCCCCGGCCTCGCCGCGGCCGAGGCGATCGCGGCCGAGGTCGCCGGCCCCGACGGCGAGGTCTGGGTCGTCGCGCCCGAGATGGAGCAGTCGGGCGTCGCGCACTGCATCAGCTACACCAAGCCGATGCGCCTCGTGCCGCTCGAGGATCGCCGCTGGGCGGTGGACGGCTCTCCGGCCGACTGCATCATCGTGGCGCTGAAGCACCTGATGGCGGAGACGCCGCCGGACCTGATCCTCTCGGGCGTCAACCGCGGGCACAACGTGGCCGAGGACGTGGTCTATTCCGGCACCGTGGGCGGCGCCATCGAGGCGGTGGTGCACGGCTTCCGCGCCATCGCGCTCAGCCAGGCCTACGGGCCGGCGACGGCGAACGAGGCCGACATGTTCGGCGCGGCGAAGGCGGCGGGCGCCGACGCGGTGCGCCGGGTGCTGGATCTGCCCTGGGACGAGGACGCGGCCTACGGCCTGTTCTACAACGTCAACTTCCCGCCGGTGCCGGCGGCGAAGGTGAAGGGCGTGCGGGCGGCGGCGCAGGGGCGCCGGCCGAACGGCGCCTTCCGCGTGCAGGAGCAGGTGGCGCCGAACGGGCGCACCTATTTCTGGCTCGCGCACGGGCGCGGCAACCATGAGAGCCCGGAGGGCACCGACGCGCGCGAGACCGG
>DATFKM010000403.1:0-5579 GCA_035268645.1 Paracoccaceae bacterium
GGGTGGCGCTCTCGGCCACGGCGTCGGCGACGTGGGGGATCGGGTCGCCCACGCCGCGGGCGCGGGCGGCGGCGATGCCGGCGTGCACCTCCTGCATGAACGCGTGGAAGTGGACGCGGCGCTTTCGTTTCAGCGGCGCGAGGTCGAAGAACAGGTCCATCAGCATCGACTTGCCGCGCCCGACGCCGCCGTAGAGGTAGAGGCCCGCGAGCGGCTCCGGCCTGGCCCTGTCGCGGCCCCAGCCGAACCAGCCGCGGGCGACGGACTTGCCGCGCCCGGGATCGTAGTCCGCGAGGCGGCCGTGCAGGAGCTGGAGCTGCTCGGCCGCCGCGGCCTGCGCCGGATCGGGGGCGAGCGCGCCGGCCTTCACCTTGGCGCGGTAGCGGGCGAGCGGCGTGTCGGCGGTCATGTCGGGCGGCCCTCCTCGACCGCCCTCTACCGGCTCGGGGCCGATCGGTCACGCCCCTCGGCGGGGCGGCCGGCGACGAGGAGGGTCCGCGCCAGAGCCGGGTCTTCCGAGGCGACGGCGCGGGCGAGGACGAGGGCGCCGAGGAGGCGGGAAAGCTCCGCCGCCGCGTCGGCGGCGTCGCCCTCGGCCGCCGCGGCGTCGAGGAAGGCGCGCAGACCCTCGGCGAAGGCGGCGCGGGTCTCGGGCGGCTGGCGCGGCATGTCGGCGGCGAGGGCGGCGAGGGGGCAGCCGCCGCCGGCGTCGTTCAGATGCGCTTCGGAGAGGTAGCGTTCGGCGAAGACGTCGAGCCGGCCCTCCCTCGCCTTGCGGCCGACGCGGGCGACGGCGGGGGCCATGGCATGGCGCAGGGCCTCGGCGATCAGTTCCGACTTCGAGGCGAAGTGGCGGTAGAAGCCGCCATGCGTGAGGCCGGCGGCGGCCGTCGCCTCCGCCACCGACAGGCCCTCCGGTCCCCGCTCCCGCAGGAGGCGCGCGGCGGCGTCGAGGATCGCGACGCGATGCGCCGCCTTGCGGTCGGCCGAGACCTTCACCATGGCGTGCGCTCCGGCTTGACGCGGGGTCGTGGCTTCGTCATGACGTGATCCATTGATGATGTCCATCATCAAAACGGCTGCTCGGAGACCCGCCGCCATGCCTGACGCCCCCGCCGCCCTCTCCGGCCTCGAGCCGCTTCGGGCGATGCTGCGGGGCGAGGCGTCCGCCGCGGGCATCGGCGCGACGCCGGATTTCGCGCTCGTCGAGGTCGCGGAGGGACGCGCGGTGTTCAGGGGTCGGTCCGGTCCGGGCCATCTCAACCCGACGGGCGGCATGCATGGCGGCCGGATCGCCACGGCGCTCGGCGGCGCGATGGGCTGCGCGGCGCATTCGACGCCGGCGTCGGGCGAGGGATGCGCCTCGACCGACCTGAAGGTGAACGTCCTGCGCGGGCTGACGCCCGAGACGGGCGAGGTGACGGCCGAGGGGATCGTCATCGACCGCCGGCGCCGCGTGGCGCTGGTCGGGGGGCGGCTGTCCGACGGGCGCGGGCCGCGGCTTGCGCACGGGACGCCCGCCTGCATGATCCTGTCCGCCGCCTGAATCCGGAGAACCCGCATGGCCCGAGCCGCCGCCCCCGCCGACCGGCTGATCACCCCGGTCCTGATCGCCGGCGCGCTGATCCTGATCGTCAGCTTCGGCGTCCGCTCGGCCGCCGGCGTGTTCCAGGTGCCGATCGCGGAGCATTTCGCCTGGCCGCGGGCGGAGTATTCGCTGGCGATCGCGATCTCGAACCTGGCCTGGGGCTTCGGCACGCCGCTGTTCGGCGCGATCGCGGAGAAGTGGGGCGAGCGGCCGGCGCTGACCATCGGGGCCCTCGCCTATGCCGTGGGCCTCGCGCTCTCGGCCTACGCGACGACGCCGGAGCAGCATCAGCTGCTGAACTTCGTGATCGGCATGGGCGCGGCGGGCACCGGTTTCGGCGTGGTGCTGGCGCTGGTCGGGCGCGCGGCCTCGGAGCGCAACCGCTCGATGGCGCTGGCCCTGACGACGGCGGCGGGCTCGTTGGGGCAGATCCTGTTCCCGCCGATCGCGGAGGCCTTGATCGGCGTCTCCGGCTGGGACGGCACGTTCCTGCTGTTCGCGGCCGTGGCGCTCTCGGTCCTGCTGCTGCTGCCGCTGCTGACGGCGCCGCCGAGCCGGGGCAAGGCGGCGCTGGAGGAGACCATGGGGCAGGTCGTGGGCCGGGCCTTCCGCGATCCGTCCTACACGCTGATCTTCCTCGGCTTCTTTTCCTGCGGCTATCAGATCGCGTTCCTGACCGCGCATTTCCCCGCCTTCGTGACCGAGGTCTGCGGGGCGATCGACCCTTCGGGCGTGCTGGCGGGGCTGGGGGTGACGACCACCTCGGCGCTGGGCGCCTGGTCGATCGCGCTGATCGGAATGATGAACATCGTCGGCACGGTGATGGCCGGGCGGCTCGGCTCCCGGTTTCCGAAGAAGTATCTGCTGAGCCTGATCTATGTCGGGCGCACCGTCGTCTCGGTCGTGTTCATCCTGACGCCGATGACGCCGGCGACGGTGATCGTGTTCGCGGCGACGATGGGGGCGCTGTGGCTGGCGACGGTGCCGCTGACGGCGGGGCTGGTCGGCCACATCTACGGCATGCGCTACATGGGCACGCTCTACGGCTTCATCTTCCTCAGCCACCAGATCGGCGGGTTCCTCGGCGTCTGGCTGGGCGGCGCGCTCTACGACCGGTACGGCAGCTACGATCTGGTCTGGTGGATCGGCATCGGCATCGGCGCCTTCTCGGCGCTGGTGCATCTGCCGATCCGCGAGACGCCGCTGGCGGATCGCGGGGCGCCGCCGCCGGGGGCGGCGCCCGCCTGACGTGCCGCTCAGCCGTCGAGTTCGAACGTCACCAGCAGGTTGACCCGGTAGCCGGTGACCGTGCCGTTGTCGATCTCGACGTTCTGGTCCTTCACCCAGGCGCTCTTGATGCCGCGGAGGGTCTTGCCGGCGCGGTCGATGCCCTGCTTGACGGCGTCGTCGAAGCTCTGCGGCGAGGTGGCGGAGATTTCGGTCACGCGAGCGATGCTCATGGCGGCCTCCTTCGTCTGGGGTTTCGGTATCTGAGCAACGCGGCCGGCGGGACGGCGTTCCGCCGCTCAGAGCAGCCAGACGTCGCCCGGTCCGAGATCATCCGGCGAAAGGCCGACGAAGAGCGCGCCCTCGCCCGGTCCGAGGCGCAGCAGCGCGCCGCGCGGGGTCTCGCGCCAGGAGAGTTCGTGAAAGCCCCTGGCGTCGAGATCGGAGAGGACGAGGCGGTCCGTGCCGGGGCGGAAGTCGAGCAGACGGTCGCGGCCGTCGCCGGCGGCCCATTCGAAGCGGTCGGCGCCGCCGCCGCCTTCGAGGCGGTCGCGGCCGGGCCCGCCCTCGAGCCGGTCGCGGCCCGGTCCGCCGTCGAGGGCGTCGCGCCCCTCGCGGCCCTGGAGGCGGTTGTCTCGGGCGTTTCCGGCGATGCGGTCGGCCTCGGGGGTTCCGGCCACGGCCTCGATCGAGAACAGGCGGTCGCGGTCGCCGAAGGGATCCGTGGCGGTCCGGGCGCGGAGGTCGACCTCGGCGCCGTCGGGGCCGCCGGCGCGGGCGTCGCGCCCGTAGTCGACGCGGTCGGCGCCGCCGCGCCCGCGGATCACGTCGTCGCCGGCGAGGCCCGCGAAGCTTTCGAAGGGGGCGCCGCCGCCCTTGAGGACGTCGTCGTGGTGGGTTCCGGAGACGGCCTCGATCCGCTTCAGCCGGTCGGTCCCGCCGAAGCCGTCGCGTGCCGAGCCGGCGGCGAGGTCGACGCGGACGCCGGCGGGCGGTCCGGCGAGGCCGTAGAGCGCCTCGTCGTGGCCGGCGCGGCCGTCGATGCGGTCGTCGCCGGGGCCGCCGGCGAAGCCTTCCCATTCGCGTCGGGCGCCGCCCTTCAGGGTGTCGTCGCCCGGACCGGCGAGGACCAGCGCGACGCCGGAGAGCGAATCGCGCACGCCGTCGCCGGCCGTGCGCCCGATGCGGAGGTCGATCCGGAGCGCGACGTCGAGATCGGCGTAGGAGAGGCTCGCGTCGCCGCCGCCTTCGACGGTGTCGGCGCCGGCGCCGGGCGCGAGGAGGGCGCCGGGACCCCGGGCGACGAGGCGGTCGTCGCCCGGTCCGCCGTGGAGCGCGTCGCGCCGGCCGCGCCCGCCGTCGAGGATGTCGTCGCCGCGCCCGCCGTGAAGCCGGTCCGCTCCGCCGCCGCCGGCGAGCCGGTCGTCGCCGGCGCCGCCGGAGAGTCGGTCTCGTCCGGCGTCGCCGAGGAGGCGGTCGTCGCCGCCCTCGCCCCGGAGACGGTCGCGGCCCGCGCCGCCGGCGAGCCTGTCGGGACCGGCGCCGCCGTCGAGGGCGTCGCGGCCCGGGCCGCCGTGAAGCCGGTCCCGGGCGCCTGCGCCCTGGAGCGAATCGGCGCCGGGGCCGCCGGAGAGCCGGTCGCGGCCCGGTCCGCCCGCCAGCGTCTCGGCCGAGGGGCCGCCCCTGATCCTGACCATCGCGCCTCCGGGCCGCCGCTTGGGCGGGACAGGAGCGGATGCACGCAGAGGTTGTCAAGACGCGAGGTGGAGTCGCCTGCGTCCGCGCCCCTTGCGCCGGGGCGGCGGCGCCGCTATATCGCGATCCAGATAACGGCGGCTGATCCTCGCGGAACGGTCGACCGAACCGAAAGGGCGGGCCGCGAGGTCCGCCCTTCGCATTCCGGACCCCGAAGGAGCGGAAGCCCGTGACCGACCTCGTCGCCAAGGCCCCGATCGACCGGCGCCTCGCGGAGATCGTCCGCCCCGTGGCGGAAGACATGGGATTCAGCCTCGTGCGCGTGCGCTTCCAGGGCGGCTCGAAGAGCAACCTCGTGCAGATCATGGCCGAGCGGACGGCCGACGGCGGCATGGAGGTGGAGGACTGCGCCACGCTGAGCCGGGCCGTCTCCGCCGCGCTGGACGTCGAGGATCCGATCGAGAGCGCCTATGCGCTCGAGGTGTCCTCGCCCGGCATCGACCGGCCGCTCACGCGGCTCGAGGATTTCGAGCGTTTCGCCGGCTGGGAGGCCAAGCTCGAGACCTACGAGATGATCGACGGCCGAAAACGCTTCAAGGGCGTGCTGCAGGGCGTGGAGACGCGCGACGACGGCGTGCCGGAGGTGCTGGTCGAGATCCCGGAGGGGATCGTCGGCCTTGAGTTCGACTGGCTCTCCGACGCCAAGCTGGTGCTGACGGACGAGCTGGTCGCCGAATCGCTCCGCGCGCGCAAGGCCGCGGGCCTCGCCCCCGACATCGACGAGGGCGAATACGACGAGATCGAGACCGACCCCGAGGACGGGGACGATGAGGAGGACGGAGATGGTCAGCGCCAACAAGCTTGAGCTGCTGCAGATCGCGGACGCCGTCGCGCGGGAGAAGCTGATCGATCCCGAGCTGGTGATCGAGGCGATGGAGGATTCCCTCGCCAAGGCCGCCCGCTCCCGCTACGGCGCTGAATACGACATCCGCGCCGTGATCGACCGCAAGACCGGGGAGCTGGCGATGTCGCGCGCCCGCGAGGTGGTCGAAGAGGTGGAGAATCACTT
>DATFKM010000404.1:0-2057 GCA_035268645.1 Paracoccaceae bacterium
ATCCGGAGCGGCCTCGGGATCGGCGCCATCACCCTCTATCGCCGCGAGGTCGCGCCGTTCTCCGACGACGACGTCGCGCTGGTCGAAAGCTTCGCCGCCCAGGCCGTGATCGCGATCGAGAACGCCCGGAGGTTCAAGGAGGTGCAGTCGCGACTGGCGCGCGAGCGCGGCACGTCCGAGATCCTCCGGCTTCTGAGCCGCAGCCGCGAGGACGACGCGCCGGTCTTCGATCTGATCCTCCGCGAGGCGGCCGAGCTCTGCGGCGCCGACGCGGCGGCGCTGACGCTCGGGCGCGCCGGCGACGCGCATCAGCGCCTCGCCGCCTCGCGCGGGGTGCATCCCTCGACGAAGGCGCAATACGAAGCGGGACGCGTGTCGATGCGTCCGACCTCGTTCGCCGCGCAGGCGATCCTCTCGGGCGCGCCGGTCCATGTGGAGGATTTCGCGCAGGCCGAGGGCTATCGCGCCGGCGACCCGGCGATGCGCTCGCTCGTCGAGGAGACCGGCATGCGCACCAGCCTCTTCGTGCCGCTGATGTCCAGCGCCGGCGGCATCGGCGCGCTGGTGCTGTTCCGCCGGGAGGTCCGGCCCTACGTGCCCGACGAGATCGCGCTGGTGGAGACCTTCGCCGCGCAGGCGGTCATCGCGATCGAGAACGTCGAGCAGTTCCGCGCGCTGGAGCGGCTCAACGCCGAGCTCGGCGCGCGCGTCGAGGCGCAGGTCGGCGAGATCGAGCGCATGGGCCGGCTGAAGCGCTTCCTCTCGCCCGCCGTCGCGGAAGCTCTGGCCACCCGCGGGGACGACGACGCGCTCGCCAGCCACCGCTCGCTGATCGCGACGCTGTTCTGCGACATCCGCGGCTTCACGGCGTTCTGCGAGCGGGCCGAACCCGAAGAGACCATCGAGGTCCTGCAGACCTACCACGAGGAGATGAGCAAGCTCATCGCCGCACACGGCGCCGGCGTCGACAAGCGGATGGGCGACGGGATCATGGTGATCTTCAACGATCCCTTCCCGTGCGAAGATCCGGCGGGCGACGCCGTTCGTCTGGCCGTCGCCATGCGCGACCGCATGGCCGGGCTCTGCCGCGGATGGAAGCGCCTCGGCCACCGTCTGGGCTTCGGGGTCGGCATCTCGCTCGGCTACGCCACGATCGGCATGGTCGGCTCCGAGGGACGGTTCGACTACACGGCCTCCGGAACCGCGGTGAACCTCGCGGCGCGACTGTGCGACCGGGCCGAGGACGGCGAGATCCTGCTCAGCCCGAGGGCCTTCACCGCCGTCGAGCACGATTTTCCCGCGCATTCGAGCGGCGAGCTCGAGCTCAAGGGCATCCGAGAGCCCGTCGAGGTCTTCAGGCTGGCCGACTGCTGAGAGCGGCTCGCGGCTGCCGCGGAGCCCGCCGCGGCGCTCGGCGGCGATGCGATCCGCGCGGCCGAATCGAGGCGGCGGATCGCCGGTCTTGCGGAGGCGGACGGTCCACGCGATGGCGCAGCGCCTTTGGGCCGGCTCGCAACCGCGGCCTCGCGCATCCCGGGCCGACCGCAGTCGAGCGGGGCCGGGTTCCTGGCGCCTACGCCTCGGCGGCGGCGTCTCCGCGGCGGGCGATCGACCGGAGTGCGTCGGATCCCGGCGGCTGCAACGCCTTGCCCGGCTGCCTGACCGGCCTGCGGACATCGCTGGACCGGCCCCGACCGCATGCGCGTCGGCGTCGAGCGCGAACGCGCGCTCGAACGGCCCGAAGCTCGACGTCGGCGCTCCGGTCCGTGGACCGGCGTGCAACGGAGCGTTCCCCGATCGTTCTGGCTCATATCCGGCGGCCGCGAGGACGTTCGCGCCCACGGCCGGGGTGATGCGACCGACGAGGCGGCGGAGGCGAGCGGCCAAAGGGGGAGAGGCATGGCTTCGGACGGTGACGCAGGCGGAAAGGCGCGCGGCCCGGACCGCGCTTCGGCGCGGGGTCTTTCGCCGACTTCCCTCGGCCGGCATCGGCCTCGGACCGATCCGTGCACCATGAAAGGGTTCGGACCGGGGCCTCTCCAGATGCCGAGGGTTCC
>DATFKM010000405.1:0-6646 GCA_035268645.1 Paracoccaceae bacterium
CGGTCGCGGTGGCGGGCGGGGTGCTTCTCTCGACGGTGATCAGCTTCCTCTTCGTGCCCGCCGCCTTCGCGCTGCTCGTCGCGCCGGAGCCCGAACCCGAGCCCGCCGCCGCCTGAACGTCCCGCCGACGCGGCGGTTTCCCGCCCCGCGGGGAGCGCCTAGTCTCGGCGCGACGGAGGCGGAGCGAAGGGAGGGACCCAAGCATGCGGATCGCATTTCTCGGACTGGGCCGGATGGGCGCGGGCATGGCCGCCCGCCTCGTCGAGGCCGGCCACGACGTCACCGTCTGGAACCGCAGCCCCGGCCGCACCGGGCCGCTGACCGATCTCGGCGCCGCCGCCGCCGCCACCCCCGCCGCCGCGGCCGAGGGGGCGGAGGCCGTGATCTCCATGGTCGCCGACGACGCCGCCTCCGAGCGCTGCTGGCTCGCCGGGGACGGCGCCCTCGCCGCCGCGCCTCCGGGCGCGCTGACGCTCGAATGCTCCACCGTCTCGCTCGGGCAGGCCCGCCGCCTCGCGGAGGCGGCGCGCGCCCGCGGCCACCGCCACGTCGACGCGCCCGTCAACGGCCCGCCCGCCGCCGCGCGCGAGGGCGGGCTGGTGATGCTCTGCGGCGCCGCGCCCGAGGACCTCGAGGCCGCGCGCCCGCTGCTGGAGACGCTCGGCGCCTCGGTCCTCCACTTCGGGGAGACCGGCACGGGGACCGCCTACAAGCTGATCAACAACCTCCTCGGCGCCGTCCACGTCTCGGCGATGGCCGAGGCCGCCGCCCTCGCCCGCCGCCTCGGCGTCGACCCCGAGGTGATGACCGAGGCGATCGCGACCGGCCCCGTCGCCAGTCCCCACACCGTCCGCATGGCCCGCCCGATGCTGGAGGGCCGCGCCGCCGACAGCGTCGGCCTCGCCATCGGCCTGCGCGAGAAGGACGCCCGCTACTGCCTCGACATGGCCGGGGCCGAGGGCGTCGCCATGCCCGTCGGGGAGCGGGCGCACGCCTGGTACGCCGCCGCCCTCCCGGCCCATGCCGGCGACGACGACTCGCTCCTCCTCGCCACCGTCGAGGGCCGCGACCCCTGACGCCGCCGCTGGACCGCGCCGCCCCCGGCGCCCCATGATGCGCCCGCGGAACACGCCAAGACGGCGGCCGAAGCCGCCGCGATCGGGAGAAGACGCCATGAGACGACGCGACGCGATCCGGAGCCTCGCGCTCGCCGCCGCCCTCGCCGCCGGCGGCGGCGCCTCGGCGCAGGAGCACAGCTTCACGCTGCACCACTTCCTCGGCGCCCAGGCGCCCGCCCACGCCCGAATGCTGGAGCCCTGGGCCCGGCGGGTGGAGGCGAACTCCGGCGGCGCGGTGGAGATCGAGATCTACCCCGCCATGTCGCTCGGCGGCCGCCCGCCCGAGCTCGTCCAGCAGGCCCGCGACGGCGTCGTCGACATCGTCTGGACGGTGAACGGCTACACCCCCGGCCTCTTCCCCCGGACGGAGGTGTTCGAGCTTCCCGGCGTCTATCTCAACGACATCCGCGCCGCGAACCTCGCCATGCACGAGATGTTCGACGAGCACCTGGCCGAGGAATACCGCGGCCTCGAGGTGATGTGGCTGCACGTCCACGCGGGGCAGGGCATCATGACGACCGAGACCGAGGTCCGCTCGCCCGCCGACGCGACGGGGATGAAGATCCGCATCCCCACCCGCACCGGCGCCTGGGTGATCGAGGCTCTGGGCGCCCAGCCGCTGGCCATACCGGTGCCCGAGGTGCCCTCGGCCCTCTCCAAGGGCGTCGTCGACGCGACGCTGCTGCCGTGGGAGATCATCCCGCCGCTCAAGCTCCAGAACCAGATCGAACACTTCATCGAGGGCCACGACGCGACCCGCCTCGGCACCACCACCTTCCAGGTCTCGATGAACCGGGCCCGCTGGGACGCCCTGCCGCCGGAGATCCAAAAGGCCTTCCGCGACGCCTCCGGCCGCGACTGGCTGGAGGAGATCGCCGAGGTCTGGCGCGCCGGCGACGACTTCGGCATCGAGATGGCCGTCGAGGCCGGCCGCAATCACGTCGTGCTGACCGAGGCCGAGACCGAGGTCTTCCTCGAGACGCTCGCGCCCGTGCAGGACCGCTGGGTCGAGGAGGTCACCGCCAAGGGCGTCGACGGCGCCGCGCTGGTCGAGCGCGCCAAGGCCCTGATCGCCGAGCACAGCGACTGAGGTGGCCGGATCCGGCGCCTGGGCGACGAGGCTGCTCGGCCTCGCCGTCCGCCTCTCCACGGGCTGGGCGCTCGCCGGGGGGCTCGTGCTCTCGGCCGTCATCGCGGTCAACGTCGTCTCGATCCTCGGCGCCGCGCTCGGCCTCGGCGCGGTGCCGGGCGACTTCGAGCTGACCGAGGTCGGCGTCGCCGTCGCCGTCTTCGCCTTCCTCCCCTACTGCCAGGCGACGGGGCGCAACGTGACGGCCGACGTCTTCACCGCCCGCGCCTCGCCGCGCTGGATCGCGCGCTTCGAGCTGCTGGCCTCCGGCGTCGCCTTCCTCTTCGCGCTGCTCCTGCTCTGGCGCATGTCGCTCGGCATGATCGACCAGCGCGAATACGGCTACACCACGACGATCCTGCAGATCCCCCTCTGGTGGGGCTACGCGGCCAGCCTCGCCTCCCTCGCGCTGCTCGCCTTCGCGGCGGCCGCCACCTGGCTCGACGCGCTCCGCCGCGCCCGCGGACGGGCCTGAGCGTGGATCCCGTCAGCCTCGGCCTCGTCGGGCTCGCGCTCCTCGTCGCGCTGATCGCGATCCGCATGCCCGTCGCCTACGCCATGATCCTCGTCGGGGGCGGCGGGATCCTGGTCGTCAACGGCCCCGCCCCGGTGCTGAGCCAGCTCAAGACCCTCGCCTGGGGCCAGTTCTCGATCTACTCGCTGACCGTGGTGCCGATGTTCGTGCTGATGGGCGCGCTCGCCGCGCGCTCCGGCCTCAGCCGGGCGCTGTTCCGCGCCGCCGCCGCCTGGCTCGGCTGGCTGCGCGGCGGCGCGGCGATGGCCGCCATCGCCGGCTGCGCGGGCTTCGGCGCGGTCTGCGGCTCCTCGCTCGCCACCGCCTCCACCATGGGCAAGGTCGCGCTGCCGGAGCTTCGCCGTCACCGCTATTCGGGCGCGCTCGCCACCGGCTCGCTCGCCGCGGGCGGGGTGCTCGGCATCCTGATCCCGCCGTCCGTGGTCCTCATCGTCTACGCGGTGATCGTCGAGGCGAACGTGGTGACGATGTTCGCCGCGGCGATGCTGCCCGGCCTGCTCGCGGTCCTCCTCTTCATCCTCGTCGTCGCCCTCTACGTGGCCATCCGGCCGGAGGCCGCGCCCGCCTCCGGCGCCGTCGACCGGCGGGAGTTCCTCGCCGCCACGCTCGGCGTCGTGCCGGTCCTCGTGATCTTCGGCCTCGTCCTCGGCGGCATCTACGCCGGCTACTACAACCCCACCCCGGCGGCGGCGGTCGGCGTCGCGCTCGTCTTCCTCTACGGCCTCGCCACGCGCACCCTCTCCCTCGGCGACATGGCCGAGTCGCTGAAGGAGACCGCCGCGACCGCCGGCATGATCTACCTGATCCTGCTCGGGGCCGAGCTGATGAAGATCTTCATGTCCCGCATCGGCCTGCCGCAGCAGACCGCGGCCTGGATCCTCGAGAGCGGCCTCGCCCCGATGACGGTGATGGCGCTCCTGCTCGTGGCGCTGATCGCGCTCGGCTGCCTGATGGACAGCCTCTCGATGATCCTCCTCGTGATCCCGTTCTTCTGGCCGGTGCTGATCGAGATCAACGGCGGCCTCTACATGCCGGCCGAGGGCGCCGGCTTCGCCATGAGCACCGAGGACCTGAAGATCTGGTTCGGGATCCTCGCCCTGATCGTGGTGGAGCTCGGCCTCATCACCCCGCCCGTCGGCATGAACGTGTTCGTCATATCCGCCCTCGCCGAGGACGTCCCGATGTCCGAGACCTTCAAGGGCGTCATGCCCTTCTTCCTCGCGGAGCTGGTGCGCGTCGGCCTCCTCCTCGCCTTCCCAGCCCTCGTGCTCTGGCTGCCGGAGGCGATCCGATGAGCCGCCGCGTCACCGCCGGCGCCGCCCTCTTCCAGCGTCTCAAGGCGCTCGGCGTCGACTGGGTGTTCGCCAATTCCGGCACCGACTTCCCGCCGATCATCGAGGGGCTGGCCGAGGCCGCCGAGCGCGGCGTCGATCTCCCGCAGGCCCTCGCCATCCCGCACGAGCACGCCGCGATGGGCATGGCGCACGGCGTCTGGCTGGTGACGGGACGCCCGCAGGCGGTGATGCTGCACACCAACGTCGGCCTCGCCAACGGCGCCATCGGCGCGATCAACGCGGCCTGCGAGCACGTCCCGATGCTGCTGATGTCGGGCCGGACCCCGGTGACCGAGGAAGGCCGCTTCGGCGCCCGCACCGTCCCCATCGCCTGGGGCCAGGAGATGCGCGATCAGCACGCCCTCGTCCGGGAGGCCTGCAAATGGGACTACGAGCTGCGCTTTCCCGAGCAGATCGGCCCCGTCCTCGACCGCGCCCACGCCATCGCGGAGTCGACGCCGAAGGGCCCCGTCTACCTCTCCCTCCCGCGCGAGACCCTCTGCGAGACCCTCCCCGCCGAAGGCCTCGACGCCCCGCCGAGCCTGCGCCCCGTCGTCTCCGCCCCCGACCCCGCCGCCGTGGCCGAGGCGGCCCGCCGCCTCGCCGCCGCCGAGCGCCCCCTCGTGATCGCCCAACGCGGCGCCGGCGACGCCGAGAGCTTCGAGGCCTTCGCCCGCTGGGCCGAGGCCTGGGCGATGCCCGTCTCCTCGTGGTGGGCCACGCATCTCGCGATCTCGACCGAGCATCCCTGCCATGTCGGCGCCGATCCCGGCCCCTGGCTCGCCGAGGCCGACGTGGTGCTGGTGATCGACAGCCTCGCGCCGTGGTGGCCGGACCGGCACCGGCTGAACCCCGCGGCGACGGTGATCCATCTCGGCCCCGACCCCCTCTTCTCGCGCTTCCCGGTCCGCGGCTTCCGCGCCGACCTCTCCCTCGCCGGAGAGACCCGGATCGCGCTCCCCGCCCTGATCGAGGCGATGGGCGCCCCGCCCGACCTCGAAGCGCGGCTCTCCCGGATCGAGACCGCCGCGAACGATACCCGAACACGCCTCCGAACCGCCGCCGCCGCCGAGGCGTCCCGCGCTCTCACCAAGCCCCAGGTCGCCCTCGAACTCGGCGAGGCGCTCGCCGGTCGCGGCCCCTCCAGCGTCTTCTCCGAACTCGGCGTCCCGCTCGGCGTCCTTCGGCGCGAGCGCCACCGCTCCTGGTTCCAGGAGCCCCATTCCGGCGGCCTCGGCTGGAGTTTTCCGGCCGCCCTCGGCGCCAAGCTGGCGGACCCCGGCCGCCTCTGCGTCGCGGCGATGGGCGACGGATCCTACATGTTCTCCAACCCCGTCGCCTGCCACCGGATCGCCGAGGCGCTGTCGCTGCCGATCCTCGTGCTGATCCTGAACAACGCCGAATGGGGCGCCGTCCGGGCCTCCGTCGCCGGCCTTTACCCGGACGGCGCCGCGGCCCGCGCCAACGTCATGCCGCTCACGGCCCTCGCGCCGATCCCCGACTTCGCCGCGGTCGCCCGCGCGTCCCGCGCCTGGGCGCGGACGATCACGGCGCCGGAGGATCTGGCCCCGGCGATCGAGGCCGCCCTCAGGGCGGTCGAGAACGAGGGCCGGCTCGCCCTCCTCGACGTGAGGGTGTCGCCGGAATGAGGGCGCCTCGGAGCAGGACGTCGCTCTGCGAAAGCCCGCCGATGTCGTCGAACTCGATCGCGAGGTCCGCCCGACCGTCGCCGTCGACATCGCCCTAGAGGCGCAGGTCGTCGTCCTTTCGATGCCGGCGCAGCTCGCCCGCTTCGCCGCTGAAGGCGCGGCGGGCGATCCATGTGAAGGCTTCGCTTGCGCGCCCGTCTGCGACGACGTCCATGTCGATGAGGTCGATGAGGTCGATGAGGTCGACGTCGCGCTCGAAGTCGCGGATTTCATCGCGCCGGCTTCCGAGGCGGGTTTCGAACCGCGAGTCGAAGTCGAAGCGGTCGCGCCCTTGGCCGCCGCTGAGCGCCCCCGGCCCGCGCTCGCCGCCCAAACCGTCATCGTCGGCGCCTGCGCGCAGCGTGTCGGCGTTGCGTCCGCCGTTGAGCCGAGCGCGGCCGTGGTTGCCGGTCAGGAGATCCCTGCCGTAGCCGCCGTCTGTAGCGACATGCACGGCGTGTGCCTCACGAGGGGGATCCCCAGCGCGCCGATTTCTGAACCTCTGCGCCGACCCGGCGATGGAGGTTCGGCATGGGCGCGGCGATGGAGTTGAGGGACGACTTCGACGGGGCGCGTTGCGACGGCTGCGAACCAGAGCCGGGACGGCGGGGGCCGCCGGGTTCTCGCCTTGGCGGAGATCCACGATGGCAGGCGCCGCTCGGACGCCGCGCGGTTTGCGGGCGTCGTCCTGCGCATCGTCCGCGACCGGGTGCTCCGCTTCGACGCCGAGGTCCCGGCGGGGCTTCTCGACCGCAAGGCGCTGGTCTCGCGGGACCGGGCGCCTTGAAACGGCGTATGCATTCGGGGCGATCCGCCCCGCCATGGGCGAGGCCGCCGGGCTG
>DATFKM010000406.1:0-6781 GCA_035268645.1 Paracoccaceae bacterium
GTGCAGGTTCTCCGCGGGATCGAAGCACACCACCCGCCCGTCCGCCCCACGCGCCGCGACGACCGAGACCTCGCGCCGGAAGCGCACGAGCCCCTCGAGGATCGCCTCCGCGCCCGCCATCGCCGCCAGCGCGGCGGCCGCGTCCTCGGCGGCGCCGATGCGGGCCTGACCCTTGCCGTCATAGCCGAGACGCCGGGTCTTGAGGATCGCCGGCGCGCCGATCCGCGCCAGCGCCGCCTCCAGCGACGCCGCGTCGTCCACCGCCGCGAACGGCGCGACTTCGAGGCCGAGCCCCGCGAGGAAGCGCTTCTCCTCGAGCCGGTCCTGCGCGGCGGCGACGGCGCGCCCCGCGGGGCGCACCGTCGCCGCCGCCGCGCAGGTCCCGAGCGCGGCGAGCGGCACGTTCTCCCACTCCAGCGTCACCACGTCGCAGCCCTCCGCGAAACGCCTCAGCGCCTCCGCGTCGTCCCAGCCGCCGCGGACGTGCCGCGCCGCGACCTGCCCGGCGGGCGGATCCGCCTCCGGCGCGTAGACCGCCGTGCGGATCCCGAGCCGCGCCGCCGCGACCGCCAGCATCCGGCCGAGCTGCCCGCCCCCGAGGACGCCCATCGTGCCGCCGGGCGGGACCGCCGCGACGCTCACGCCGTGCCGCCTTCGGGATCCTCGCCCACCGCCTCGCTCTGCGCCTTGCGGTAGGCCTCCAGCCGCTCCGCCAGCGCCGGTTCCGTCGTCGCGATCATCGCCGCCGCCAGCAGCGCGGCGTTCGCGGCGCCCGCCTCTCCGATCGCGAGGCAGCCGACCGGGATCCCCCGGGGCATCTGCACGATGCTCAGCAGGCTGTCCCAGCCCGACAGCGCCGCGCTCCGCACCGGCACGCCCAGCACCGGCACCCGCGTCTTGGCCGCCAGCATCCCCGGCAGGTGCGCCGCGCCGCCGGCGCCGGCCACGATGGCGCGAAGCCCGCGCCCCGCCGCCGCCTCGGCATAGGCGAACAGGCGGTCCGGGGTGCGATGGGCCGAAACCACCTTGGTCTCGAACGCCACCTCCAGCGCCTCCAGGATCTCCGCCGCGGCGCGCATGGTGGGCCAGTCGCTGCGGCTGCCCATCACCACGCCGACCGCCGGCGCGTCGCTCTCGGCCATCGACGCGGCCCTCCTCAGGCGGTGATGTCGGGGGTCAGTTCGTCCTCGATCCGACGCATGCGGTCGCGGAGCGCCAGCTTGCGCTTCTTCAGGCGCTTCAGCGCCAGCACGTCCGTCGCCGGGGCGGCGGACTGCAGGCTGACGATCGCGGCGTCGAGATCGCGGTGCTCGTCGCGCAGGCGCTCCAGCTCCAGCGTCAGCAGCTCTTCGCGGCTCATCGAATGCATCGGCTCACGGATCCGGGTCGCGGGGGGCGGCGCTTCCGCCGGGCGGAAAACCCATGATAACCGAGCATGGGGCGCAGGCAAGGCGGGCGGCGTCGCTGTTGCGACCTCCGCCCCCCGGCTCTAGATACCGCTCCATGACCGATGCCGCCGCAGACCCCCGTCCTTCGCCCGCGCCCTCCCCGGCGCCGAGCTGGCGGGACTCGCTGCCCGAACCGCTCGTCAAGCTTCTCAAGCGCCGCCCGCGGGTGCACGTCCTGCGCCTCTACGGCGCCATCGGCATGTCGGGGCGCGGCGGCTTCTCGCTCTCGGACGAAGCGCTGAGCGGCCCGATCGAGAAGGCGTTCTCCGGCAGACCCCTCGCCGTCGCGCTCGCCGTCAACTCGCCCGGCGGCTCGCCGGCGCAGTCCTCGATGATCGCCGCGCGCATCCGCCGTCTCTCCGAGCAGAAGGGCGTCCCCGTCGTCGCCTTCTGCGAGGACGCCGCCGCCTCGGGCGGCTACTGGCTGGCCTGCGCGGCGGACGAGATCTACGCCGACCGCAGTTCCCTCGTCGGCTCCATCGGCGTGATCTTCGCCGGCTTCGGCCTGCACGAGCTGCTGGAGCGCTACGGGGTCGAGCGTCGCGTCCACACCGCCGGGGACCGCAAGCTGATCCTCGACCCCTTCCAGCCGGAGCGCGAGGAGGACGTCGCCGACCTCCGCGCCATTCAGAGCGACGTGCACGAGGCCTTCATCGCCTACGTGAAGGGCCGCCGCGGCGACCGCCTCGACAAGGCCGAGACGCAGGGGGTGGATCTCTTCACCGGCGCCGTCTTCACCGGCGCGCAGGCCGAGACGCTCGGCCTCGTCGACGGCCTCGGGCATCTCGCGGCGATCATGAAGGCGCGCCACGGCGAGGAGATCCGCTTCCGCGAATACCGCGCGCGCCGCGGCCTGCTCTCGCGCCTCGGCGTCTCGGAGGCGCTGGCGGGCGCGCTCGGCGCCGTCGAGGCGCGAGCCCTCTGGTCGCGGTTCGGGATGTGAAAGCGCCATGCTGACCAAGCTCGCGATCCTCTTCCTTCTCGGCATGGCGCTGCTCGTCATGGTCTCGGCGCGGCCGCGCCGGGGCGACCGCGGCTGGCGAGACCGGCTCCGGCTGCGCCTGCCGGGGCGACGACCGCGCGACGGGGACTGATCCGCCGCGCTTCCTCCCGCCCCCGACCCTCTGAGCGAAACCCCGACCCGCGGCCTGCCGCGGGGATCTCTTGGAAAGGACGGTCATGGACCTCGCGGTCGCGGCGGCGGGCCTGGCGATTCTCCTCGGCGCGGGCGACGCGCTGGTGCGCGGCGCGGTGGCGCTCTCTCTCCGGCTCGGCGTCCCCGCGCTGATCGTCAGCCTCACCATCGTCGCCTTCGGCACCTCGGCGCCGGAGCTGCTGATCGCCATCGAGGGGGCGCTGGCCGACGCCGACGGCATCGTCTACGGCAACGTCGTCGGCTCCAACACCGCCAACATCCTGCTGGTGCTCGGCGCCCCCGCGCTGATCTCCCGCCTCGACGCGCGGCGGAGCGACTGCTTCGACGACTATCTGCTGATGCTCGGCGTCTCGGTCCTCTTCATCGCCCTCTGCTTCTGGGGGCCGCTGAGCTGGCCGCAGGGCCTCCTGCTGCTGGCGATTCTCGGCTACGTCCTCTGGGACGCCTGGCGCTCGGCACAGGCGCATCGCCGCGCCGGCGCCGCCGAGGCGGAGCTGGCCGAGGGCGTGGACCCGGCCGACGCCGGCATCCCCGCCTGGCGCATCGCGCTGTTCCTCGTCGCCGGGCTGATCGGCCTGCCCGTCGGCGCGAGCATGCTGATCGACGGCGCCCGCGGGATGGCGGAGGCCTTCGGCGTCTCCGAGGCGGCGATCGGCCTCACCCTCGTCGCCGTCGGCACCTCGCTGCCGGAACTCGCCACGACGGTCGCCGCGGCCATGCGCCGCCACGCCGACGTCGCGATCGGCAACGTCATCGGCTCGAACCTCTTCAACATCGTCGCCGTGATGGGCGTGGCCAGTCTGGTCTCGCCGCTCACCGCGCCGGAGCGCTTCCTCACCGTCGATCTCTGGGTGATGCTCGCCTGCTCCGTCCTGCTGTTTCCCTTCGTGCGCGGCATGGCGGTCATGGGCCGATGGGTGGGCGTGGCCTTCCTCGCGCTCTATCTCGCCTACGTGGCGGCCGCGTTCGCGCCGTCGCTCTGATCCCCCTCGGACGTCTCCGGAGAACCGCCATGCCCATCGTCCCGGGCGCCGCCCTCGTCACCGGCGCCGGCCGCCGCATCGGGCAGGCCCTCGCCCGCGCCCTCGGCGAGGCCGGCTGGGACGTGGCGCTGCACTACGCCACCTCCGAGGCCGGGGCCGCCGCCGCCGCGCAGGAGATCCGCGGTCACGGCCGCCGGGCCGCCACGCTGCAGGCCGACCTTCTGTCGGAGTCGGAGACGGAGCGCCTGGTGCCCCGCGCGGCCGCGGCGCTGGGCGAGCCCCTCACCCTCCTCGTGAACAACGCCTCGATCTTCGAGCACGACGACCTCGCCAGCGCGACGCGGGAGAGCTGGGACCGGCATCTCGGCTCCAACCTCCGCGCGCCTTTCGTGCTGACCCAGGCCTTCGCCGCGCAGGCGCCGGAGGCGCGGACCGACGGCGGCGGGCTGCCGCTCGCCTCGGCGCTGGTGGTCAACATGATCGACCAGCGCGTCTGGAAGCCGACGCCGGAGTTCATGACCTACTCGCTCGCCAAGGCGGGGCTCTGGTGGTTCACGCGCACCGCCGCGCAGGCTCTCGCGCCGCGCATCCGCGTCGCCGCCATCGGACCCGGCCCGACCCTGCAGGGCGATCGTCAGAGCGGGCGTCACTTCGCCGCCCAGCGCGCCGCGACGCCGCTCGAGCGCGGCTCCGACCTCGCCGACATGGGCGCGGGGCTGGCCTTCCTGCTCGCCGCCGACGGCTTCACCGGCCAGATGCTGGCCCTCGACGGCGGTCAGCACCTCGCCTGGCGCACGCCCGACGTGCTCGGGGTGGAATAGTCGGATTGCGGCCTCGGCGAGAGCGCGGCCACTCGGGACCCGGGCGATTCCTCCGGGGCGTGCATGGCCGCGCCGCACTTGTCCACCGGGCATTCCGACCGACGCAATTTCGTCAAGAACTGCCAGCGCCCTCAATCCCTTGTCCGTCGCGATAAACATTTACAAGTGATATCAATGCCTTGCAAAAATGCCTAAAATATCATCAATCCGATCAAGCCCCTGTTTCCCTTGCCTCGGCGCCAGCGATCCAAAGCTTCTCCACCGAGTTGTCCACAGTTTCCGTGGACTCCTTAAGGCTTGAGTTGCACGCCCGTCCGGACTAGCTCCCGTCACGACTCATGACCTCCGCAGACCGCCCCGATCCCCCCGACGCTCCGGGCTTCCAGGAGGACGGCGCCGCCGCCCCCGAAGGAACGGCCGTGCCGACGGGGCCGCAGGTCATCCGCCGCCAGCTCCGCACCCTCCCGGACGCGCCCGGCGTCTACCGCATGCTCGACGCCAAGGGCGCGGTGCTCTACGTCGGCAAGGCCCGCAGCCTGAAGAAGCGCGTCGCCTCCTACGCCAACCTCTCCGGCCACTCGCCGCGCATCGCGAAGATGATCCTCGCGACCGCCTCGATGATGGTCCTCACCACGACGACCGAGACCGAGGCGCTGCTGCTGGAGCAGAACCTCATCAAGCAGCTCAAGCCGCGCTTCAACGTGCTGCTGCGCGACGACAAGAGCTTCCCCAACATCCTCGTCTCGGACGCCCACGCCTTCCCGCAGATCAGGAAGCACCGCGGCGCCCGGCGCGAGGCGGGCCGCTATTTCGGCCCCTTCGCCTCGGCCGGCGCCGTCAACCGCACGCTCAACCAGCTGCAGAAGGTGTTCCAGCTCCGCTCCTGCTCGGATTCGGTGTTCGAGAGCCGCACCCGCCCCTGCCTGCTGCACCAGATCAAGCGCTGCTCCGCCCCCTGCGTCGGCCGCATCTCCGAGGAGGACTACGCCGCCACCGTCCGCGACGCCGTGGAGTTCCTCGAAGGGCGCACCTCCCGCATCCAGAAGCAGCTCGCCTCGGAGATGCAGCGCGCCTCCGAGGCGACGGAGTTCGAGCGCGCCGCCGCCTTCCGCGACCGCATCCGCGCGCTGACCGCCGTGCAGCAGGTGCAGGGGGTGAACCCCGAGAGCGTGGCCGAGGCCGACGTCGTCGCCCTGCATCAGGAGGGCGGGCAGGCCTGCGTGCAGGTGTTCTTCTTCCGCGCCCACCAGAACTGGGGCAACCGCGCCTACCACCCCCGCACCGGCGCCGGCGCCGACCCCGACGAGATCCTCGAAGCCTTCCTCGTGCAGTTCTACCAGGACAAGGAGCCGCCGCGCCTGATCCTGCTCTCCGAGCCCGCGCGCGACATGGACCTCCTCGCCGAGGCGCTCTCCCAGAAGCGCGGCCGCAGGACCGAGATCGCCGTCCCCCTCCGCGGCGAGAAGCGCCTGCTGGTCGAGCACGCCCACCGCAACGCGCGCGAGGATCTCGCCCGCCGCCTCGCCGAAAGCTCCGCCCAGGCGCAGCACCTCGAAGGGCTGGCCGAGGCGTTCGGCCTCTCCGAACCCCCGAAGCGGATCGAGGTCTACGACAACTCCCACGTCATGGGCACGAACGCCGTCGGCGCGATGATCGTCGCGGGGCCGGAGGGCTTCGAGAAGTCCCAGTACCGCAAGTTCGACATCCGCGACCCGGAGACCGCCCCCGGCGACGACTTCGCCATGATGCGCGAGGTGCTGGAGCGCCGCTTCGCCCGCCTGATGAAGGAGGACCCGGACCGCGAGAAGGGCGCCTGGCCCGACCTCGTCCTGATCGACGGCGGCGCCGGACAACTGACGGCCGCGCGCCGGACGCTCGAGACCCTCGGCGTCGAGGACGTCCCCCTCGTCGCCGTCGCCAAGGGCGAGGACCGCGACGCCGGCAAGGAGGTGTTCCACGCCCCCGGCCGCCCCCCCTTCGCCTTGCCGCATCGCTCCCCGACGCTCTACTTCGTCCAGCGCCTCCGCGACGAGGCCCACCGCTTCGCCATCGGCGCCCACCGCGCCAAGCGCGCCAAGGCGACGGCGAAGAACCCCCTCGACGACATCGCCGGCGTCGGCCCGGCGCGGAAGCGCGCCCTGCTGGCGCATTTCGGCAGCGCCAAGGCGGTCGGCCGCGCCGGCCTCGCGGACCTCAAGGCGGTGTCCGGCATCTCCGAGGCGGTGGCGGAGACGGTGTACGCCCATTTCAATCCGGACTGGCGGCCGGAGGGGTAGGGTTTCGCGTCCGCGCTAGCGGCGGCTAAGGTCGACCCGCACGGTGAGGGGCGGCATGGCGGACGAGCTTCCGGATTTCGGTGATCGCAAGGCGGTC
>DATFKM010000407.1:0-12685 GCA_035268645.1 Paracoccaceae bacterium
GCGGCGCTCGGCGCCTTTCGGGAGAGCGCGGGGCGGCCCGGCCTGCCTTGGGGCCGTCCCTCGGCCCCGTCCCCGGGGGCGCGCGAGGCGGCAGGGGCGTGGCAGGCGCCCGCCCAGCCCGGCCTCGCCGAGGACGCCGGCGCCTGGCGCGGCGCGCGCGTCGACGCGCCGGGCGAGGCCGAGGCGGCGGAGGCGGAGGACCTGCCTCTCGGCGTCGCCCGCGGCCAGCTGCACGAGACCTACGTGGTCGCGCAGACCGCCGGGGGCATGGTCATCGTCGACCAGCACGCCGCGCATGAGCGCCTGGTCTACGAGCGGCTCAAGCGCGAGCGCGCGGCGGGCGCCGTCGCCCGGCAGGCGCTGCTGATCCCCGAGATCGTGGAGCTCGGCGCCGAGGCCGACCGCGTGCTCGCCGCCGCCGAGGCGCTGGCGGAGGCGGGCCTCGTCGTCGAGCCCTTCGGCCCCGGCGCCGTGGCGGTGCGCGAGACGCCCGCCGCGCTCGGCCGGCCGGACGCCGCGGCGCTGCTGCGCGACGTCGCCGACGAGATCGCGGAGGCCGAGGCCGCGGGGCCCGAGGCGGTGCGCGCGCGGATCGACGCGGTGCTGTCGCGCATGGCCTGCCACGGCTCGGTCCGCGCGGGGCGACGGCTTTCGGGGCCCGAGATGAACGCGCTGCTGCGCGAGATGGAGGCGACGCCGGGCGCCGGCCAGTGCAACCACGGCCGCCCGACCTACGTGGAACTGAGCCTCGACAGGATCGAGCGGCTGTTCGGGCGTCGCTGAGGGCGGCCCCGCTCAGTCCTCGGCCAGCAGCAGCAGCATCGCCAGCGCCGTCGCCGCCACGCCGGCGAGCACCGCCGCCGGCGGCGGCCCGAAGCCGAACAGCGCCTCCCAGAGGGTCACGAAGCTCGGCACCAGATAGCCGTAGGCCATCACCTTGGCGGCGGGCAGGCGCATCGTCGCGAACTGCACGAGGTAGACCGTCAGCGCCGTCGCGCCGAGCGCGAGATAGAGCACCGCCGCCCAGACGATCGGCGGCAGCGCCGCCCAGTCCGTCGCGAACAGCGAGCCCGTCGCCGCCGAGCCTGCGACGAGCACGAGGCAGACCGAAGCCGTCGTCCAGAACGAGAAGGCGAGCGGCGGCTCGCCCCGGTTCAGCCGGCGCACGAGCGGCGTGTAGAGCGCGTGCGCCGCGCAGCCGACGGCGAACACCGCCTCGCCCCGCCCGACCCGCAGGTCCAGCAGCGCGTCGAGATCGGCGCGGAAGATCACCCAGACCGCCCCCGCCGCGCCGATCGCCAGCGCGAGCAGCATGCGCGGCGTCGCGCGCTGACGCAGCAGCAGCCAGCCGAACAGCGCCGCCATCGCCGGGGTCAGCGTGAAGACGGTGCCGACCGAGACCGGCTCGGCCAAGGCCAGCGCGACGAACATCAGCACGAAATAGACCGCGAAGATCCCGCCCAGCAGCGGATAGCGCCACGGCGCGGCGAGCTGCCCGCGCGAGAGGCCGGGCCCGAGCGCGGCGATGACGCCGAGCACCAGGGCGCCGATGCCGAAGCGCAGGGCGTTCAGCGCCTCGGGCGCGATCAGCTCGGCCGCCCGGTCGCCGAGCGAGAAGGAGACCGAGATCGCCGCCGCGAACAGCAGCATCGCCGCGTGCCCCTTGAGCGCGCCGCGCCGATCGGCGACGCTGTCGGTCGCGGTCATCCGCATCCTCCCCACGGCTTTTCCGGCAAGGGAGCCCGCCATGAGCGAAAGCGCAAGCCGCCCGCGGCTGATCGGCCTCAACCACGTCGCGCTCGAGGTCGGGGACGTCGAGGAGGCGTTGGAGTTCTACGGCCGGTTCTTCGACTTCGAGCTTCGCGGCCGGGGCGAGGGCATGGCCTTCATCGACATGGGCGACCAGTTCCTCGCCCTCTCCGAGCCGAAGGCGGGCCCGCGCGACGCGCACCGGCATTTCGGCCTGGTGGTCGACGACCGCGAGGGGCTGCGCGCGCGGCTCGAGGCCGAAGGGGTGGAGATCGTGACCGAGGGCAGGCTCGACTTCCTCGACCCCTGGGGCAACCGGATCGAGGTGGTGGCCTATCCCGACATCCAGTTCCTCAAGGCGCGCGGCGTGCTGGAGGCGCTGGGCGCCGGCCCCCTCCGCAAGACCGAGGACGCCCGCCGCCAGCTTCGCGACAAGGGGATCGAGCCGCCCGAGGACGCCTGAGCGGCGCCGCTCAGCCGGGCTTGCGGAAGATCATCTCCACCGGAGAGATCGCGCGCGCGTCGAGCGCGGCGCGGAGGTTCGCGATCTTGTCGCGCGCCGTCTCGCCCATCAGCACCGCGATGGAGATCGGCGGCGGGCCGTGCTCTGCCGCCCGCGCCGCCGCCTGGGCGAAGAAGTCGCGCGCGAAGTCGCCCCGGTCCCGCTCCGCCGTCAACAGGAAGCCCGCCGCGTCGGCCGCCTCGCGGTAGGTCCCCGGCGTCGCGAGGTGCGACTGCTCGGGCCCGGCGGCCCAGGGAACGGGGAAGGCGATCCCGCCCTCGCCGGTGCGCATCGCGTCGTAGACGGCGAAGGTTCCGCCGGGACGGAGCGCGCGATGCGCCTCCGCGAAGAGGGCGGGCTTGTCGGGCACGTTCATGCCGACATGGATCATCAGCGCCGCGTCGAAGGCGCCGTCCTCGGCCGGCAGGCGATTCGCCGTGCCGGGCACGAAGCGGGTCCGCGTCTCGCCCACCGCGGCCGACAGCGCCGTCGCGACCTCGACGTAGGCGGGGACGAGGTCGACCCCCGTCACCTCCGCCCCGGTGGTCGCGGCGACGTGGCGCGCGGCGCCGCCGATGCCCGAGCCGATGTCGAGCACCCGGTCCCCGATGCCGAGCGAGAGCTGCGCGAGCAGCGCGTCGGTGGCGGGAAGCCCCCCCATGTGGAACTCGTCCGCGGGCTTGAGATCGTCGCGCCGCGGGCGGTCCGGGTCGGCCCCCGCGAGGCGAAGCGCCTCCTTGATGCGGTCGAGCAGCGCGGCGCCGTCGCCGGCCGACTGGTAATGGCGGACGAGATCGGTCTCGAGATCGTCGGACATGGTGCGGCCTCCTTTCGGCTGCCTGGAGCCATGAGGCTATCACGCGGCCGGGCGCCTGCGAAACGCCCCGTTGCGCATGTCCTTTCGATCGACCGCTCAGCCCGCCCCCATGCCGAGGCGCATGGCGCTCCGCCGCAGCGGGCGCAGCCCGTGCAGCGTGCGCAGGCCCAGCCGGCGGAGGTCCCGCAGCGGCTGCGCCTCGGTCATCGCGGCGCGGTTCAGCGCGTCGACGCCGGCGACGCGGGCCGCCATCTCCGGCCAGCGGGCGCGATGGTAGCGGGCCAGCAGGTCCGGCGCGCCGGGGTCGTGGCCGCCGCGCAGCGCCTCGCCCGCCATCGCGGCGAGGGCGGCGGCGTCGGCGACGCTCATGTTCAGACCCTGCGCGCCGATCGGCGGCACCACATGCGCCGCCTCGCCCATCAGCGCCGTGCGCGGCCCGTCGAGACGGGGGGCGAGTTGGCTTGCGATGGGCCAGAGCGCGACGCGGGAGGCGAGCGAGAGCCGCCCGAGCACGCCGCAGCTCCGGTCGTTGAGCGCCGTCTCGAAGGCCTCGAGGTCGCCCTCGGCGTCGCGGGCCAGCGCCTCGGCCGTCGGCCCCGCCTCCATCCACACGACGGAGGAGCGCGGCACGCCTCCCGGTCCGTCGGGCAGGGGGACGAGCGTGAAGGGGCCGCCGCTGCGGTGGATCTCGGTCGAGACGCCGTCATGCGGGCGGGCGTGCGTGACCGCGAAGACGAGGGCCTTCTGCCCGTAGCCCCAGCGCCGGACGGTCATGCCGGCCATGCGGCGCGTCGGGCTGTCGCGCCCGTCGGCGGCGACGACGAGGCGGGCGCGCAGCTGGGTTCCGTCGCCCAGCGCCGCGACCGCGTGGGCGGTGCGCGGGGTCAGCCGCGCGAGCGTCGCCGGCGCGCGGAGCGCGCCGTTCGGCGCCGCGTCGAGATGCGCGGCGAGGGCGCGGCGGATGGTCAGGTTCGGCAGGTTCCAGCCGAAGGGCCGCTCCTGGATCTCCGAGGCGACGAAATCCGCGGTCTCGCGCGGGACCGGCGGCGTCTCCGGCCCGCCGGCGTCGATCAGGCGCATGACGTGCAGCGGCGCGGCGTCGGGCGCGAGGCGCGGCCAGGCCCCGGCGGCCTCCAGCACCTCGACCGACGGGCGCAGCAGCGCCGCGGTGCGCAGATCCGCGCCCGGCGCGTCGTCGGGCGGCGGCGGGGCGGCGTCGAGGCACAGGGTCTCGAGCCCCTCGGCGGCGAGGAGACAGGCGGCGGCGAGCCCGGCGGGGCCGCCGCCGACCACGAGGGCGTCGACGTCGATGCGGTCCATGACGGGGAGCCTAGCGCCTCGCCGCGTCCGCGCAACGACCGCCGCGCGGACGCGGCGTCGCGGGGGCCGCCCTCAGACCAGCCGCGCGAGGAAGCCGGCGAGGTCCGCCGCGCGGTGCCCGACATGCTCGGGCGTCTTGCGCGGGTCGTCCTCCGGCACGATCCAGACCGTCTCGAGGCCGAGCTCGTGCGGCACGCGCAGGTTCCGCGGGTCGTCCTCGAACATCGCAGCGCGGCGCGGGTCGAGCCCGTCGGCGCCGAAGATGCGCTGATACGCCGCCGCTTCGGGCTTGGGGGTGTAGAAGGCGTGCTCGACGCCGTAGAAGCGCTCGAACAGGCCGGAAAGGCCGAGCGCCTCGGTCACCGCCTCGGCGTAGGGGCCGGTCCCGTTGGTGTAGACCACCTTGCGGCCCGGCAGGGCCTCGATCGCCGCGCGCAGGGCCGGGTTCGCCGTCAGCGGCGCGAGGTCGATGCGGTGCACCTCGTCGAGGAAGGGGTCGGGGTCGATGCCGTGATGCAGCATCAGCCCCGCCAGCGTGGTGCCGTGGTCGTGCCAGTAGGCGTGGCGCAGCCGCGCCGCCTCCTCCGGCCCGACGCCGAGCTCGCGCTCGACATAGGCGGCGATGTGCGCCTCGATCTGGTCGAAAAGTCGCTCGTGCGGCGGGTAGAGCGTGTTGTCGAGGTCGAACACCCAGGTCTCGACGCGCGCGAAGGCGGCGCGGAGGGCGGCGTCCGCATCCGCCTCCGCGGGCGCGTCCAAGGCGGCGTCTCTGGCGGGGGTCATCGCCATCGCCTAGCATCCCCCGCACGCCGCGTCCATCTGGGGCCGGCCGCAACGCAGGGGGGGACGCCACGATGTCGACCGTCGAGGACTGGGCCGGGGATCTCGGCCGCCGCTGGGCCGGCGAGGCCGAGCGCCAGGACCGCATGCTGGCGCCGTTCGAGGCCGCAGGCCGCGCCGCCCTCGGCGACGTCGCCGGGCGGCGGGTGCTCGATCTCGGCTGCGGGCCGGGGGCGAGCACCTTCGCGCTCGCCCGCGACGGCGCCGAGGCGACCGGGCTCGACGTCTCGCCCGATCTGCTCGCCGTCGCTCGCGCCCGCGCCGCGGCGCCGGGCGCGCCGCCGGTCGCCTTCGTCGAGGGCGACGCCGCCTCGGCCCGCTTCGAGGCGCCGTTCGACGCGCTCTTCTCGCGCTTCGGCTGCATGTTCTTCGACGATCCGGTCCCCGCCTGGGCCAACCTCCGCGCGGCGCTCGTCCCCGGCGCGCCCTTCGTCGGCGTCGCCTGGCGGCCGGTGAAGGAGAACCTCTGGGTGTTCGAGCCGCTGAAGCTTATCGGCGACCTTCTGCCGCCGCAGCCCTCGCCGCCGCCCGGCGCGCCGGGGCCCTTCGGCTGGGCCGAGCCGGCGCTGCCGGGCTCCTGGCTCGCGGAGGCCGGCTGGCGCGAGGTCGACTTCGAGAAGGCCGAGGCCGACATCGCCCTCGGCGGCGAGACGGGCGCGGCGCCCCCGATCCCCCGCGCCGCCGAGGCGATCATGACCGGCGGGCCGCTCTCGCGCCGCATCCTCGAGCTGCCGGAGGATGCGCAGGCGGAGGTGCGCGCCCGGCTCGAGGCGGGCCTCGCCCCCTTCGTGCGGGACGGCGCGGTGCGCCTGCCGGGCCGGGTCTGGATCGCGACCGCGCGGGCCTGACGCCGCGCGCGGCGGGTCAGTCCGCCGGCTCGAACTCCAGCGCGACGCCGTTCATGCAGTAGCGCAGGCCCGTGGGCTGCGGCCCGTCCGGAAAGACGTGGCCCAGATGCGCGTCGCAGCGCGCGCAGAGCACCTCCGTGCGCCGCATGAAGAGCGAGCGGTCCGCCTTCTCCTCCACCGCGTCCGCGTCGACCGGCGCGGTGAAGGAGGGCCAGCCGGTGCCGCTGTCGAACTTGTCGGCGGCGTCGAACAGCGGCGCGCCGCAGCAGGTGCAGCGGAAGGTGCCGGGCTCCTTCGGGAAGTCCTCGTGCGTGTAGGGCCGCTCGGTCCCGGCCTTGCGGGTGACCTTGTAGGCGAGGTCGGAGAGCTGGCTGCGCCATTCGGCGTCCGTCTTGACGATCTTGTCGGTCATGTGTTCCCTCTTTGCGACACCTGCCGCGCCGTGGCGCGGGGCGTCACCGAAGCTTCGTCGACGAGCGACTATGTAGCGCGATCGCCCACGGATTTGGAGGGGACGAGGATGTTCGCCAAGGGTCGCCATCGCGTGCGCTTCAGCCGCGCCCCCGCCGACGTCGAGGCGGCGCAGCGCCTGCGCCATCGGACCTTCATCGCCGCCCGGCCCGGCGCCGCGACGGCGGGGCCGCGGGCCGAGGGGCTGGACGCCGACGCCTTCGACGCGCTCTGCACCCACGCGATGATCGAGGACGCAGGCACGGGCCGCCTCGTCGGCTGCTTCCGGATGATGCCGCTGCGGAGCGGCGCGGAGATCGGACGCAGCTACTCGGCGCAGTACTACGAGCTGTCCGCGCTCGCCGAGTTCCCCGATCCGATGGTGGAGATGGGGCGCTTCTGCCTCGCGCCCGAGGTCCGGGGCGATCCGCAGATCATCCGCGTCGCCTGGGCCGCGATGACCGACTTCGTGGAGGCGAAGGGCGTGCAGCTGCTGTTCGGCTGCTCCTCGTTCGAGGGGCTGGACGCCGAGAGCTACGCGGACGCCTTCGCCTACCTCAAGGAACGCCACCTCGCGCCGAAGCGCTGGCTGCCGCGGGTCAAGGCGCCGCGGGTGTTCCGCTACGCCCAGCGCCTGCGCCTGCGCCGGCCCGACGTGAAGCTGGCGATGAAGCGCATGCCGCCGCTGCTGCGCTCGTATCTGATCCTCGGCGGCTGGGTCTCGGACCACGCGGTGGTGGACGAGGACCTCAACACGCTGCACGTCTTCACCGGCGTCGAGATCGGGCGCGTGCCGCCCGCGCGGCGCCGCCTGCTGAAGATGGCCGCGGGCTGAGGCGAGGCCCGCCCCCGCCGGCTCAGCCCGCGCGGAGGGCGGCCTCGGCGCCGGTCCCGTCCGCCGCGCGGCGCACCGCCGCGGCGGCGGCGAGCAGATGCGAGGCCATCACGCTCTCGGCCCAGTCCGGGGCGCGCGCGGCCACGGCCTCGGCCAGTTCCTCGTGGTGGCGGGCGGAGCGGATCAGATCCCGCTCGGAGAACCGCCGATAGGTGCGCTGCACCAGCGCCACCTGCACCGTCAGCGCCAGGATCGCGGCGAGGCGATGCGCCTCCGCCGCCTCCATCACCAGCCGGTGGAAGCGCTCGTTGTCGGCCGAGAGCGCCTCGAAGTCCTCGGCGCTCCGCGGCGGCGTGCGCGCGCTCATGGCGGCGGCGAGGTGCGCGAGCTCGGCCACCTGCGCGGGGCTCGCGCGCTCCGCCGCCCGCCGCGCGGCGTAGCCCTCGAGCAGGACGCGGATGCGGAACACCTGCTCCACCTCGTCGACCTGGAACCCCGCGACGCGGGCCGCGAGGCCCGGCGCGCGATCCACGAAACCCTCGATGGCGAGGCGGTTCAGCGCCTCCCGGATCGGGGTGCGCGAGAGGCCGAGCCGGTCGGCCAGCGCCGTCTCGGTCAGCCGGTCTCCGGGCGCCAGCGCGCCGGCGAGGATGTCGGCGCGGAGCGTCGCGTAGGCGGTCTCCGCCGCGCTCCCCCGCCGCGGCTCGCCGCCCCCCGCGCCGTTCACGCTCAGGCCGCCTGCGGCGCGGGGAAGCCGCCGGCCTTCATCACCATGCCCGGCACCGTATGGCCGAGCCGTCCCTCGAGCCACTCCGCCGCGGCGACGGCGGCGTCGAGATCGACGCCGGTGGCGACGCCCGAGCGCTCCAGCATGTAGACGAGATCCTCGGTCGGGACGTTGCCGGTGGCGCGCGGCGCGAACGGGCAGCCCCCGACGCCGCCGAAGGAGCTGTCGAGCGCCCGCGCCCCGGCCTGGACCCCCGCCCAGGCGTTGGCGATGCCGGTGTTGCGGGTGTTGTGCAGATGCAGCCGGATCGGCGTCTCGGGAAAGCGCGCGCGCACCGCGCCGACGCGCTCCTCGACGTCCCGGGGCGTGGCGACGCCGATGGTGTCCGCCAGCGCGATCTCGAACGGCGCGTGCGCCGCCAGCGCCTCCACCACCGAGAGCAGGCGCGCCAGCGGCACCTCGCCCTCGAACGGGCAGCCGAAGCTGGCGCCGATCGTGACCCCGGCGTCGATCCGCCCCTTGGCGTCCCGCGCGATTCGGCCGAAGGCCTCGGCGGTGACGAAGGTGTCGGCGCCCTGGTTGCGGTTGTTGAAGGTGTCGGAGGCGACGACGACGTAGTTCACCTCGTCGAGCGAGCCGGGATGCGCCTCCACCGTCTCGAGCGCGCGGTCGAAGCCCTTCCGGTTCAGCGCGAGGCCGATGTAGCGCGTGCGCTCGCCGCGGGCGCCCTTCAGCCCCGCGCGCATCGCGGGAATCGCGGCGCAGATCTCCTCGGCATGGGCCATCTGCGGCACGCGCCTGGGGTTGACGAAGCTCACCGCCTCGATGCGCGCGGCGCCCGCCGCGGCGCTCATGCGGATCAGCTCCAGGCGATCCTCCAGCGACAGCAAGGTCTTCTCGTTCTGTATACCGTCTCGCGGCGAAACCTCGATGATCTCCACGTCCGTCACGTTTTTTCCTTCCGCACTCTTCCCTTCTGGATACATCGACGTATCCTCCGCCGGGTCAAGGGCGCGGCGTCGCGACGCGGGCGCCCTCTCGTCCAAGATCCGACCCCAGGGAGAGACATCGCCATGCAGGACGCCGCGCCGGACCGCCGGGAACAGCCGACCTCGACCGGCGCGCCGCCGCGCCAGGGGCCGCTGACGGATCTGCGCGTGATCGAGATGGGTCAGCTTCTGGCCGGTCCGTTCTGCGGGCAGCTCCTCGGCGACTTCGGCGCCGAGGTGGTGAAGATCGAGGCGCCCGGCGTCGGCGACCCGATGCGCCAGTGGGGGCGCGAGAAGCCCTACGGCAAGTCGCTCTGGTGGCCGGTGGTGGCACGCAACAAGAAGTCCGTCACGCTGAACCTGCGCGAGCCCGAGGGCCAGGCGGCGGTGCGCGAGCTGGTCGCGACCGCCGACATCCTGATCGAGAACTTCCGCCCGGGCACGATGGAGCGCTGGGGCCTCGGCTGGGAGGATCTCAAGGCGATCAACCCGAAGCTGATCATGGTCCGCGTCACCGGCTTCGGCCAGACCGGCCCCTATTCGAAGAAGGCCGGCTACGGCTCCATCGGCGAGGCGATGGGGGGCCTGCGCTACGTCGTCGGCGACCCCTCCACGCAGCCGAGCCGCATGGGCATCTCCATCGGCGACGAGCTGGCCGCGACCTACGCCGCCCTCGGCGCCCTGATGGCGGTGCACCACCGCGAGCGCACCGGCGAGGGGCAGGTCGTCGACAGCGCCATCTACGAGGCGGTGCTGGCGATGATGGAGAGCATGGTCACCGAGCATCAGATCGCCGGCTACGTGCGCGAGCGGACCGGCCCGATCCTGCCCAACGTCAGTCCCTCCAACGTGTTCAACACCGCCGACGGCAAGCTGCTGCTGATCGCCGCCAACCAGGACACCGTGTTCAAGCGCCTCGCCGCCGCCATGGGCCGGCCGGACCTGGCGGAGGACCCGCGCTACGCCACCCACGCCGCGCGGGGCGAGAACCAGCCCGAGCTCGACGCGCTGATCGACGAGTGGACCCGGACGATCGAGCTCGAGCCGCTGCAGGCCCTGATGGACGAGCACGGCGTCCCCGCCGGCCTGATCTACACCGCCGCCGACATGCTGGAGGACGAGCACTTCAAGGCCCGCGACGCCATCGTCGAGGTGCCGCATCCCGATTTCGGGCCGATGAAGATGCAGAACGTCGCGCCCCGGCTGATGGGCACGCCGGGCGCCGTGCGCCATCCCGGCCCGGCCCTCGGCGAGCACAACGCCGAGATCCTCGGCGGCGTGCTCGGCTGGTCGGAGGAGACGCTGGCCGACTACCGCGCGCGGGGCCTCGTCTGAGGCCGGCGCGGGGAGCCCCCGCCATGGACCCGCGCGAGCGGTCCGAATGGCTGCCGCCGGGCGAGGCCGCCCGGCGCCTCGGCATCTCGCGCCTCAAGCTGCGCGAGGCGGCGGCCAAGGGCGTGATCCCCGCGCGGCGCGACAACGACGGGCGCCTTCGGGTGGACCTCGCGGACGCGCCGGCCGACCTCGTCGCGGCGGCCGCCGGCGTGGTCGCGACCCCGCAGGCGCTGGTCGAGGCCCTCTTCGACGAGATCGAGGCGCTGCAGGGCGAGCTCGAGGACCGCACCGCGACGGTGGCGCGCTTCGCGGACCTCGCCGCCCGCCAGCAGGAGGCGCTGGAGACCGCCGCCGACGCGCTGGAGCGCTCGCAGGCGGAGACCGCGCGCCTCGCCGGGCTTCTCGACCGGGCGCTGGACCTCGCCGGGGCGATGGACGGGCGCGCCGACCCCGCCGCCGAGCGGGCGCTGGCGCTGCTCGAGGAGACGACGGCGGCGCTCGAGGCGTCGCGCGCGGAGGGCGCGCGGATGGCCGCGCTGGTCGGGCGCGCCGTCGCGGCGGCCGAGGCGGCCGAAGCCGCGGCGGAAGCGCGGACGGCCGGCCTCTCCGTCGCCGCCGACCGGGCGCTCGCCCTGCTCGACCGCACCGCGGCGGCGCTCGAGGCCGCCAAGGCCGGCGCGGCGCGGGCCGAAGCGCTGCTGACGCGTGCGATGCAGGCGAGCGAGCGGCTGGAGGCCGAGAACGCGCGCCTCTCGGACGCGCTGGCGGAGAAGGACGGCGTGGTGGAGAGTCAGGCCCGCACCGTGGACCGGCTCTTCGGCCTCTCCGAAACGGCGCTCGACGCCGCCGCCAAGGCCCGCGGCGCGCCCCAGGGCGGGCCGCGCGGCCTGATCTCCCGCGTCTTCGGACGCCGCGGGGGGCTCGGCTGAACGAAGACCGGCGATGGACGGCAGGGATGGGACCGAGATGAGCGACACCGACGAGCTGATCCGAAACTACGAAGCGAGGCTGGCCGAGATCGAGGCGCGGCTCGCGCGGATGGAAGGCGGCGCCGGCCCGCGCGCCGCGCCCGCCGCCCCGCGCCGCGGCGGCGGCCTCCGGCTCGGCGTCGACGTCGGCGGCACCTTCACCGACCTCCTGCTGCTCGACGAGACGAAGAACCGGATCGTCACCGCAAAGGTCCCCTCGACGCCCGAGGACAGCTCCATCGGCGTCCTGAACGGCATCGAGCGCATCTGCCGCGACGCCGGCATCGCCCCCTCCGACATCTCCGAGGTGATGCACGGCACCACCGTCGCGACCAACACCGTGCTCACCTCCTCGGGCGCCACGGTCGGCCTCGTCACCACCAAGGGCTACCGCGACACCCTCCAGATCGCGCGCAGCTACGTCCCCGGCGGCCTCGGCGGCTGGGTGATCTGGAACAAGTCCCCGCCTCTCGCCCCGCTCGAACTCACGATCGAGGCGGACGAGCGCATGGGCGCCGACGGCAAGGTCGTCCAGCCGCTCGACGAGGCCGCGATCCGCCGCGACCTCGCGACCCTGAAGGGCCGGATCGAGGCGCTGACCATCTCCCTCTTCAACGGCTACGCCAACCCGGCGCACGAGCTCCGCGTCGCCGAGATCGCGCGCGAGGCGCTGCCGGGCGTGCCCGTCTCCACCGGCGCCGCGATCATGCCGGAGATGTACGAGTACGAGCGGACCGAGACCTGCGTGGTGAACTCCTACGTCCGCCCCGTCGTCTCGCGCTACGTCGAGAACCTGGCGCGGGAGCTGCGGAGCCGCATGGGGGAGGTGAACCTTCAGATCCTGCGCTCCGACGGCGGCCTCTCCTCCGCCCAGGCCGCGACCGAGACGCCGGTGAACCTGCTGATGTCCGGCCCCGCCGGCGGCGTCTCGGGCGCCAAGTGGATCGCCAGGAACGCCGGCTTCCGCAACCTCCTGACCTTCGACATGGGCGGCACCTCCACCGACGTCGCGCTGATCGAGGACGGCGAGGCGCGCACCCGGCGCGAGACCCGCGTCGGCGACGTCACCGTCCGCGCGCCCTCGATCGACGTGCGGACGGTGGGCGCCGGCGGCGGCTCCATCGCCTACGTCCCCGAGCTGACCAAGGCCCTCCGCGTCGGCCCGCAATCCGCCGGCGCCGCCCCCGGCCCCGCCGCCTACGACAAGGGCGGCGAGGCGCCGACCGTCACCGACGCCAACGTGGTCCTCGGCTACCTGCCCTCCGACGCCAAGCTCGGCGGCGACATGGCGATCCGCCGCGACCT
>DATFKM010000408.1:0-2841 GCA_035268645.1 Paracoccaceae bacterium
CGGAGCAGGCGCAGATCAGCGCCTGGGGCCTCTTCCGCCTGCTCGACCGCTCCGGCTTCGGGCGCCTCGGCTCGGGCGAGCGGGTGCGCGTGCGGCTTCGCGCCGGCGGGCGCAGCGTCACCGCGATCCTCTCGATGTCGAGCCCGACCAACCCGCTGGCGCTGCGCCGCGCGATGGGGAGCTTCCGGTGCCCGGCGTCGCTCTGAGCGAGGCCGGGGCCGCGCCGCCGCCCGGCGTCGGGTGGTTCGGCAAGCTGCCCTCGCGCGGGGACTTCGTCGGCGCCGGCGGGCCGCCGGCGCTCTTCGCCGCCTGGCGCGACTGGTGCCGACCCGGCCTCGCCGCCGTCGCCCGCGGCGGCGGCCCGGCGGAGGACGCGTTCCTCACGGCGCCCTTCCGGCGCCTCGCGGTCTCGGCCGGCGTCTTCGGCCCGCACGGCGCGCTCGGCGTGGCCTGTCCGGGGGCCGACCGCGCCGGCCGGCTGTTCCCGCTGTTCGTCGCCGCCGAACGGCGCGACCTCGACGCCGCCGACGAGGCCGCGCTCGAAGCCGCCCTCGCCGCGGCCGAGGACTGGGCGGAGATCGTGGAGACCGCCCTCCTCGGCGCGCTCGACCCCGCCGCCTCGCCCGAGGCGCTGAGCCGCGCCCTGCCGCCCGCCCCGGGCCCGGGCCCGGTCGTCGCCGCCAGGCCCGCGCCGGCCGAGCCGGAGGCGGGCGTCCCGCACCGCCTCCCCCCCGCCCTCGCGTCCGCGGAACCGCAGGCGCCGGCCCCGCCGCCCCGCCTCGGCGGCGCCGCGCCGCCGCCCGCCGGCCCGCTCGCGCTGGTCCGCACCGCAAGCCCGGTGCCGCGCCGTCTCGTGCATCGCGGACCGCCCGATGCGGCCCTCTTCGCCGCCCTCTTCGGCCCCCCGGATCAGGAAGCCGGCGCATGAGCCTGACACGCGTGCCCGAAACCCTCGGCGGCAGGCCGCACGGCCGCTCCTCCGGGCGCAGCCATCCGGGCCGCGTGCGCGAGCACAACGAGGACGACTGGCTGGCGCGCGACGACCGCGGCCTCTGGGCGGTCTCCGACGGCATGGGCGGGCATGAGGCCGGGGACGTCGCCAGCGCCGAGATCGTGCGCCGCCTCGGCCTCGTCGACGGCCACGAGGGCGGGGCCGAGGCTCTCGCCCGCGACGTCGTCGGGCGCCTCGAGGAGGCGGACGCCGCGCTCCGCGCCTACGCGGCCGAGCGGGGCGCCGGCGCCGTCGGCGCCACCGTGGTCTGCCTCGTCGCCGTCGGAACCCACGGCCTCGCGGTCTGGTGCGGCGACAGCCGCCTCTACCGCCTGCGCGAAGGCGAGCCGATGGAACGCCTGACCCGCGACCACACCCACGTCCAGGACCTCGTCGACGAAGGCCACCTCTCCGAGGCCGAGGCCGAGCGCCATCCCCAGGCGCACGTCCTGAGCCGCGCCGTCGGGGCCGCGCCGGCGCTGGATCTCGACTTCCGCGCCCTCTCGCTGCTTCGCGGCGACCGCTTCCTGCTCTGCTCCGACGGCCTGACCCGCGTCGTGCCGGAGGCCGAGATCGAAGCCGCCGCCGCCGACCGCGGCGCCCCGCCCGCGCGCGTCTGCGAGACGCTGGAGGCGCGCACGCTCGACCTCGGCGCGCCGGACAACGTCACCGTCCTCGTCGTGGACCTCGTCTGAGCGGAGCCCCGTCCATGCGCCTCGCCCTCTTCGCCCTCGCCCTCGCGGTCCTCGCCGCGCCGCTGGTCTGGCGCGTCTCGGCGCCGCGCCCGGCGGGCCCCGTCGTCGACACGGTGGTGCTGGCCGAGCGGGTGGCGATGCTCGAGGTCGAGGTCGAGACGCTCCGCGACCGGCTCGAGACGCTGCGGAGCCGACCCGCCCCGCCGGCCGACCAGGGCGCCGCCCCGCTTCCCGCACCCGGGGCCCCCTCCGGCGCGGGGGACTTCTCCGGCTTCGGGGACCTGATGCTGCTTTCCGCCCGTCGGGAGATCAACAAGGGCCTGACGCTGCTCGGCATCCGCGATCTCGAGGCGGTGTTCGGCCAGCCCTCGGCGGAGCTCGGCCAGACCTGCGCCCAACCCACAAGCCAGCGCCTCGCCGGCGCGCTCGAGACGCGCGACGTCGGCCCCTTCCGCGCCCGCCTCGTCAAGCCCGCCCTCGACAGCCTCGAGCAGGTGCTGGCCCGCGTGGCCGAGGACTACCCGGACCTTTACGCCGAACTCCGCACCTACGGCGGATTCTGCGCCCGCCTGATCCGCGGCTCCGCCGACCAGATCTCCCGCCACGCCTTCGGCGTCGCCGTCGACGTCAGCGTCGGCGGCTCGATCGACCCGATGGGAGACGGAAAGACCCAGTTCGGCCTGATCGTGCTCTCCGACTACTTCACCGAGGCCGGCTGGATCTGGGGCGCCGGCTTCGGGCGCGAGGACTCGATGCATTTCGAGGTCTCCGCCGAACTCTTCCGGCGCTGGCGGGACGAAGGGCTGATCTGACGCCCCTCCCGACGCGGGCCTCCATGCGCCCGCCGCGCAGATGATTCGCAGGCGCCTGAAAGGGCGAAGGACCGTCGCGTCGCGACGAGGACGGTCTTCCGGGCCGCAGGGACCCCGCAGCGTCGGAAACGGCTGATCGGACCGCGCGACACCCGCGCCCTTCGGAAATTCGTCCCGCGCATCGGCAAATTGTTTCCGGGATAGGTTCCGCCGCGTTAGCCTAGGCTGTGCCGACGCCGATATGGCAACGGCACTGATGTTCGCTCCGAGCATCGGAGCAAGCGATGCAGACCAGGGAGGCCTGATCATGAACGTACTGAAGACTCTCGCTGTCTCGTTCGGT
>DATFKM010000409.1:0-7810 GCA_035268645.1 Paracoccaceae bacterium
GGGCTGGGGTCCGCGCGAATACTGGTTCCCGGAGGTGCGCAGCCTCGGCGGCGCGGCGCTGATGCTGACGCTGGTGCTGTATCCTTACGTCTATCTCCTGACGCGGGCGGCGCTTTTGCATCAGAGCGTGGCGGCGCAGCAGGTCGCGCGGACGCTGGGCTGCGGCCCTTGGGGCGTCCTCTTGCGCGTCACGCTGCCGATGGCGCGTCCGGCCATCGCCGGGGGCGTGGCGCTGGCGCTGATGGAGACCATCGCGGATTTCGGCACCGTCGCGCATTTCGGGGTGCAGACCTTCGCGACCGGGGTCTATCGGGCCTGGTTCTCGATGGGGGATCGGGCTGCGGCGGCGCAGATCTCGGTGGTCCTGCTCGGGCTCGCGCTGTCGCTCGCGGCGCTGGAGCGCTGGCAGCGGGGGCAGGCGCGGCGGCACGAGGCGGGGCGGCGCGTGGAGCGGATCGAGGATCGCGATCTCGTCGGCTGGCGGGGCTGGGCGGCCTCCGCGGCGTGCGCCGTTCCGGTTTCGTTCGGCTTCCTCGTGCCGCTTTTCATGCTCGGATGGATGGCCCTGCGGGCGGCGCCGGACACCTGGTGGTCGCGTTACGCCGGGTTCGCGACGAACACGCTGACGCTCGCGGCGGGAGGCGCGGCGCTGACGGTGGGCGCGGCGCTGATGATCGCCTACGCGGCGCGGCTGGCGCCGGGGCGGGCGGCGCGGGCGGCCGAGCTCGGCGCCTCGGTCGGCTACGCGGCGCCGGGGAGCGTCATCGCCGTCGGCCTGCTGGCGCCGCTGGCCTGGACCGACAACACGATCGACGCCCTCGCGCGCGAATGGCTCGGGGTCTCGACGGGTCTGATCCTCACCGGCTCGGCGGCGGGGCTGCTGCTGGCCTACATGAGCCGCTTCATGGCGGCGGCGCTCAACGCCGTCTCGGCCGGCTTCGAGTCGGTGCGCCCGAGCCTCGACGCATCGGCCCGGGTGCTGGGCTGCTCGGTCTGGGGCGTGGTGGGCCGGGTGCACGCGCCGATGCTGCGCGGCAGCCTGCTGACGGCGGGGCTGATCGTGTTCGTGGACGTGACCAAGGAGCTGCCGGCGACGCTGATGCTGCGGCCCTTCGACTTCGACACGCTGGCGGTGCAGGCCTATCGCCTCGCCTCGGACGAGCGGCTGATCGCGGCTTCGATCCCGTCGCTGGCCGTCGCCGCGGCGGGGATGCTGCCGGTGCTGCTGCTGGCCGGATCGATCCGCAAGTCGCGCCCCGGCGGCGACTGATCCCGAGCGGCGCGGGGGAGGAGGCCTCCGGCGTGCGCCGATCCTCCCGACCGCGCGCCGGGGGGAGCGAGCGGGGGCGCGCCGTGGCACGCGAAAGGCCCCGGCGCGGACGCCGGGGCCTCGGTCTGATCCCGGATCGGGACGCGCCGGAGCGCGCCCCGATCCCGGCCGGGTCACTCGTAGCCGACGGAGTCGTAGATCATCTGCGCCTGAGCCTGATTCTCGCCCAGCGCCGAGAGGTTCAGGTCGTCGGACCGGAAGTAGCCGAGCTCGGCCACCGAAGGCGCGAGCGCCACGCCCGGCACGGCGGGATATTCGTCGTTGCCGGCGGAGAAGTACTCCTGCGCGGCGTCCGAGGCGAGATACTCGAGGAACCGCACCGCGTTCTCGCGGTTCGGAGCGTTCGCCGCGACGCCGCCGACCGAGACGTTGACGTGCGTGCCGGTGCTCGACTGGTTCGGGAAGGTCCAGCCGAACATCTCCGTCGAGCCGGTGACGCCCTCGACGTCCTTACGCAGCGCCCGCGCGAAGTAGTAGGTGTTCGACACCACGATGTCGCACTCGCCGGAGACGACGGCGCGCAGCTGGTCGGTGTCGCCGCCCTGGGGGTCGCGCGCACGGTTGTTCCAGACGCCCTCGGCCCACTCGCGCGCGGCCTCCTCGCCCTGGTGCTCGATGATCGAGGCCATCAGGCTCAGCATGTAGATGTTGGAGGAGGAGCGGGTGCAGACCATGCCCTCGTACCGGGGATCGGCGAGGTCGGCGTAGGTCAGCGGCGGGTCCGCGACGTCCTCCTCGTCGTAGAAGATGATGCGCGCGCGCTGGGAGAAGGCGAACCAGTGGTTCTCGGGGTGCTGGAGGTAGTCGGGGACGCGGCGCTCCAGCACCTCGGACTCGACGGGCTGGAGAAGGCCGGCCTGATCCGCGCGCCACATGCGCCCGGCGTCCACCGTCAGCAGCACGTCGGCGGGGGAGTTCGCGCCCTCGGCCTTCATGCGCTCGATCAGCTCGTCGGCGCCGGCCTCGATGCGGTTGACGGTGATGCCGGTCATCTCCTCGAAATCCGAGTAGAGCCGTTCGTCGGTGTCGTAGTGGCGCGAGGAGTAGAGGTTCAGCTCGCCGTTCGCGGCGGCGAACGCCGGCGTGAGCAGCGCCGCGGCCAGAGCGGCGACGGAAAGGGCGGGACGGGTCATTCGAAGCTCCCTGCAACGTTGTCCGAGCGCCGGAGTCGGAATTGCCGGCGACGGCGCAATTCCTGAGCGTCGCGCTCGGCGATGTCAATCCCGACGAAAGCGCTCGGACAACCCTCGCGGCGTCAGGTCTCGACGACGCTGTCGAAGCCCTCGAACTCCGGCGGACCGAGATAGAGGTCCCTGCTCTCGCCCGCGCCGGCATGCGCGGCGCGGAAGGCGGGGGACTTCGTCCAGGCCTCGAACGCGGCGCGGCTCTCCCACATCGAATGCGAGACGTAGAGGACGTGGTCGTCCTTCGCGGGCCCCTTCAGCAGCTTGAAGGCGAGGAAGCCCGGGGTGTCCTTCAGGTGCGAATCGCGCATCCGCCAGACCTCCTCGAAGTCGGCCTCGCGGCCGGGGGCGATGCGGAAGCGGTTCATGGCGACGAACATGGGCGGGATCTCCTCTGCCGGGTCGGCGGGAGGAGAGCGGAGGCGCCGGCGCGGGGTCAAGCTTCCGGCCCCGCGGCGATTGCGCTAACCGGGGCGGCGCGCGGGCGGCGAAGGGGGGACGACGGCATGATCCTGGTGGACGTGGACGACGAGGCCTGGATCGAGGGAGCGGCCTTCAAGGCGCGGCTGGAGGCGGCGCTGCCGGGCGAGGCGGTGGCGCTCTTCGCGGACGGCTTCGATTCCGGGCGGGTGGAGATGCTGGTCTGCTCCCGCCTGCGCCCCGGACTCGCCGCCCGGCTGCCGCGGCTGCGCCTGGTGCAGAAGCTGGGCGCGGGGGTCGAGACCATGCTGACGGGCGAACTGCCCGAGGGCGTGCGGCTGGCGCGGGTCCGTTCGGACGCGCAGGCGCTGGAGATGACGGAGTTCGCGCTGGCCGCGGTGCTCGGCGACCGGCGGCGGCTGGCGCATTTCGCCGGACGCCAGCGCGCGCGGGTCTGGGCGCCCGAGGCGCCGCCGGAGGGGCCGGGGGCGCTGACGGTGCTCGGCCTCGGGACCGTCGGCGCGCGCATCGCGGCGGCCTTCGCGGCGCTGGAATGGCGGGTGACGGGCTGGAGCCGGTCCGCGAAGGCGCTGCCGGGGGTCGAGTGTCTGTCGGGCGAGGCGGGGCTCGCGACGGCGCTCGGCGCCGCCGGGCACGTCGTCGCGGTGCTGCCCTCGACGCCCGGCACGCGCGGGCTGATGGGCGCCCGGCGTTTCGCGGCGATGCGGCCGGGGGCCCTCTTCGTCAATCTCGGGCGCGGCGATCTGGTGGACGAGGCGGCGCTGCTGGCCGCGCTCGACGCGGGGCGGCCGGGGCGGGCGCTGCTCGACGTCACGGCGACGGAGCCTTTGCCGCCCGACAGCCCGCTCTGGACGCATTCCGCGGTGACGGTGACGCCGCATGTCAGCGGCTGGCATGTCGGCGACGCCTTGGCCGACGTGGCGGAGAACCGCCGGCGGCTCGCGGCGGGCGGGCCCCTGATCGGCGAGGTGGACCGGCGCCGCGGCTACTGAGCGCGCCGGCCGCCGCCGGGCGGGAGGCGCGGGACGCGCCGACGCGGCGCGAGGGGGGTCGATCCCCCCGACGCGGCGCAGCCCCCGCCGCAAGGCTCAGATCAGGCCGTCATAGGCGCGGCGCGGGATCTCGGCCGCGATGACGGTGAAGCGGTCGGCGGCGAGCGCCTCCGTGAAGGCGGCCTCGAGCGCCTCGGCGTCGGAGACCGAGACGCCGCGCCCGCCCATCGCCGCGGCGACGGCGGCGTAGTCGGTGCGCCCGAAGTCGACGCCCGCCGATTGCAGCCCTTCGCCGCGCTGCTTCAGTTCGATCAGCGCGAGGGAGGCGTCGACCAGCACCACGACCACGACCGGGCGGCCGAGATCGCGGAGCGTCGCCAGCTCCCCGAGGCTCATGTCGAGGCAGCCGTCGCCGAGCACGCAGATCACCGGCGCGTCGGGCCGTGCGAGTTTCGTGCCGACGGCGAGCGGCAGCGCGCAGCCCATGGTGCAGAGGCCGGTGGACTGCAGCAGCGCGCCGGGGCGCGGCGAGGTCCAGATCTGCGAGAGCAGGATGCGGTGGGCGCCGGAATCGACGGTGGTGATCGCCTCGGCCGGCTTGAGGCGGTTCAGGACGTGGAGGGCCTGGGCCGGTCCCCACGCCTCGCCCGCCGCGAAGGCCTCGGCGAGGGCGGCGCGGGCGGCGGCGGGTTCGCCCCCCGGCCAGGAGGCGGCGGGGGCGAGGCCGTCGGTCAGCGCGGCGAGGCCGGGGGCGAGGGCGGAGACGAAGGAGACGCCGGCGCGGTGCAGATGCTGGCGGTCCGGGGCGTGCGCGATCTCGATGCAGGTCGCGGGATCCCAGGGGTCGCGCCAGCCCGCGCGCATCTCGATCGGATCGTAGCCGAGGGCGATAACGCAGTCGGAGGCCGCGAGCAGCGGCAGCGCCGCGGCGTCGGAGCGCGGCGAGAGACCGTGGCCGCCGAGCGAGAGGGGGTCGTCCTCCGGCAGCGCGCCCTTGGCCTTGTAGGTGGTGAGGACGGGGATGGCGTGACGGCGGGCGGTCTCGCGCAGGGTCTCGACCGCGCCGGGTTCGGTCAGCAGGTCGAGACCCGCGACGATCACCGGACGCTCGGCCGCGGCGAATCGGGCGCGCGCGGCCTCGAGCTCCGGCCCGGGCGCCGGCGCCGAGGGGGCCGTGGGCGGGCGGAACGGCGCCGACGCCTCGGGCTCCGGGGCGGCGGCGACGGGGATCGGCAGGTCCACGTGGACGGGACCGGGGCGCGGGTCGAGCGCGAGGCGCACCGCCTTGTCGGTCATGGCGCCGCAGGCCCCGGCGCGGGCCTCGAAGCTCGCCTTGACGAGGGGGCGGAGCACGGCCTGATGGTCGAAGACCTGATGGGAGTATGTCAGCGCCTCGGCCTCGGGGATCCGCCCGGAGATCGCGATCAGGGGCACGCGGTCCTGCTGGGCGTTGGCGATCACGTTGACGGCGTTGGCGATGCCGGGGCCTACGGTGGCGACGAGCACGGCGGGGGCGCCGGTCGCGTGCCAGGCGGCCTCGGCCATGAAGCCGGCGGCGTTCTCGTGCCGGGCGAGGTGGAAGCGGATGCCGGCGCGTTCGAGGGCGTCGATGATCGCCACGACCTCGCCGCCGGGGATGCCGAAGGCGTGACGGACGCCGGCCGCGGCGAGGCGCGAGGCGATCGCGTCGGCCGAGCTGCGGTCCGGAGCGGCGGACTCCGCCGCGGGGGCGGTGTCGGGCGATGTCATCACGGTCCTCCCTCGAATCGCGCCGGGCCAGCATGCGGCGCCGCGGCCGAGGGGGCGAGGCGCCGCGAGGCGCCGCGAGGCCGGCGGGGCTGAGCCGGGCCGATGGCGGAGCCGGCCCTTCGCGGCGACGCGGGTGCGGCGTCCGGTCGCAGCGCGGTTCCATGCGGTGTGCACGGCGCACAGGTCGCGAAGGGGCCCGCCGTCGCCGGGTCCGACCGGAACGCGAGGAAAGGAACAGCCCATGCCGATCCCGACCAAGGCCGCCGTCCTCGGCGCCGCGCTCGTCGCCTTCGCCGCGCCCGCGCTCGTCCCCGTCCCCGCCCCGGCCGAGGCGATGCGCCTCGCGCAGGCCGAGGACGCGCCCGGCTACGACGCCGAGCAGGTCGAGAGCTTCGCCATGGCGCTGGTCGAGGTGCGGCGCATCGGCGAGGAGGCCCGGCCCGAGTTCGAGGCCGCCGAGACCGAATCCGATCGCACCGAGATCCGCCAGACGGCGACCGAGCGCATGGTCGCGGCGGTGCGGGCCGAGGGGCTCGACATCGAGACCTACAACTCGATCGCCGAAGCGGCGAACGAGAACCCCGAGCTCGCCGCGCGCATCGGCGCCGAGCTGGAGGACATCTCGGCCGAGTGAGCGCGCACCGCCGCCCGCGCCCGCGCGCCCCCGGCCCGGCCGGGGGCGCTTGCCTTTCGACGGCCGCGCGGCCAGCGTCCGCCGCCACGATGCAACGGGAGGACGCGCCATGATCGCCGTCATCTTCGAGGTCACGCCGAAGCCGGGCCGCCGCGAGCCGTATCTGGATCTGGCGGCCGAGATGCGCCCGCTGGCGGAGGGGATCGACGGCTTCGTCTCGGTCGAGCGGTTCGAGAGCCTGACCACGCCGGGCAAGCTGCTCTCGCTCTCGGTCTGGCGCGACGAGGCGGCGCTGGAGGAATGGCGCCGGCTGGCGGCGCACCGGAGCGCGCAGCGCAGCGGGCGCGAGCGGCTTTTCGCCGACTATCGTCTTCGGGTCGCCGGCGTGATCCGCGACTACGGCATGAGCGAGCGCGAACAGGCCCCGGCGGACAGCCGCGAGGCGCACGGGGTCTGAGCCCGCCCGCCGGGCCGGCCCCGCGCGCGGCGCGGGCGGCCGGGATCGAGGACCCCGGCGCCCGCGGCCCCGTCACGGGATCAGGACGGTGGCGCCGGTGGTCTCGCGCCCCTCGAGCGCGCGGTGGGCGTCGGCGACCTTCTCCAGCGGGAACTCCTGGTTGACCTGCACCTTCAGCTTTCCCTCGGCGACCATGGCGAACATCTCGGCGGCGCGTCGCTCCAGCTCCTCGCGCGTGGCGATGTAGTTGAACAGCGTCGGACGCGTCGCGTAGAGCGAGCCGCCGCCGGCGAGGTCGCCGAGCGAGAAGCCCTCGATCGGGCCGGAACTCTGGCCGAAGGTCACGAACATGCCGCGCGGGCGGAGGCAGGCGATGGAGCCTTTCCAGGTGGTCCTGCCGACGCCGTCGTAGACGACGTGGCACTTCTCGCCGCCGGTGATCTCCTTCACGCGCTCGACGAAGTCCTCGGACCGATAGTCGATGACGTGATCGAAGCCGGCCTCCTTCGCGAGCGCGCATTTCTCCGGCCCGCCGGCGGTGGCGATGGAGGTCACGCCCTTGTCGGCGAGCCACTGGCCCATCAGGAGCCCGACGCCGCCCGCCCCCGCCTGGGTCAGCACGGTCATGCCCGGCTGCACCTCGAAGGTGGAGTGGATCAGGTAGTGCGTGGTCAGGCCCTTGATCATCAGCGAGGCCGCCTCGGCGTCGCTCACGCCCTCCGGGATCGGCACCAGTCGGTCGGCGGGGACGACGCGGCGGGTCGAGTAGGCGTCGAAGGGCTTGGTGTAGGCGACGCGGTCGCCGGCCTTCACGAGGCTCACGCCCTCGCCCACCGCCTCCACCACGCCGGCGCCGTCGGAGCCGGGGACGAGGTCGCGCTCCACCGGCCATGGGTAGAGGCCGGAGCGGTGATAGGTGTCGAGGTAGTTGAGGCCGATGGCGGTGTGGCGGATCAGCGCCTCGCCCGGCCCGGGCATCGGGGTCGCGATCTCGCGCTTCTCGAAAGCCTCGGGGCCGCCGGG
>DATFKM010000410.1:0-3681 GCA_035268645.1 Paracoccaceae bacterium
GCCGCGCCGCCCGCGACGAGGTCCGAAACCGCAAGCCCGCCGCCCGAGATCAGCGTCAAGGTCCGGCCCGCGGCCACCCGTTCGGCCGAGACCGAGTCCGCCGAGACCGAGACGTCGCCCGTCGCCGCGACGCCGCGAAGCGGCGTCGCCCCGCCCTGCCCGTCGATCCTGAGCCCGCCGAGCCGCGCGTCGCTCAGCGCGAAGCCGTCGACGTCGGCCAGCGTCAGCCTCCCCGCCACCTCCCCCGAGACCGTGGCGAAGGCGTTGTCCGTCCGACCGAGCGCGGCGTCGCCCTCCACCGCGAGCGTCAGCGCCCCGCCGACGCGCAGCGCGCCGGTCTGGGTCAGTTCCGCGCCGGCCCCGGCCGAGCCGATGGCCGCGTCGCCCCCCGCCGCGCCCGCGGCGATCGTCAGCGGCCCCACGCCGGAGAGCACGGCGTCGCGCGCCGCATCGAAGCTCAGCGGTCCGGCAAGCCGCAGACGCCGTCCGCCGGCGCCGTCCTCCGCCGCCGGCAGCAGGATCGCGCCGCCCGCCGCGATCGCCGTCGCCCCGGCCACGCCCAGCAGGTCCCCGCTCGGTCCGGCCGCCGCGACCTCCCGCGTTCCGGCCGCCCCGAGATCGAGCGTGAAGCGCCCGTCCGCGGCGAAATCCGTCCCCGCGTCGGGCAGCTTCAGCACGTCGCCCGGCGTGCGGATCGAAAGCCCGCCCGGCGAGGAGAGGCCCGCCCGCACGTCGACCAGCGCCAGCGACACGTCGCCCGCGACGTCGAGCGCGAGGTCGCCGCGCGTCGCCACCCGCTCCAGCGACAGCCCGTCGGGCGCCGCACCCGGGTCGAACGCCGCATCACGCCCCAGCGTGACGCCCGACAGCGCCACCCGCGGGGCGCCGGCGACGCTCAGATCGCCCGCCAGCACCGCGTCCGACATCCGCACGCCACCGATGCCGCCCGCCGCGCCGTCGGCGGCGATCGTCAGCGTGTCGAGCACGGCGCGGTGCACCGCCACGTCCCCCGGCGTCGCCGTCGGCGCCCCGGCGACCGAGCCGATCCCGCCGACCGTGACCGAGCCCGCCTCGACGTTCGATAGCGCGACGCCCCCCGGCGCCGCCAGCAGCGCGTCGCCGCCGATCCGCGCCCGCTCCAGCCGCAGCGCGGCCTCGAGGGTCGCGCCGTCGAGCGTCGTGATCGTCGCGCCGGGGCCGGAGACCGCGGAGAGGGCGCCGAAGATCTGCACGTCGTCGAGATGCAGCGGCCCCGTCGCCGCGATCTCCGCCGAGCCGGCCGAGAGCGCGACCGGCCCGCCGAACGCGTTGTCCCGGGTCAGCGTCACCACGTCGAGGGTCGAGACCTGCGTCGCGCCGGCCACCGACAGCGCCGCCGTCTGCCCGATCGCCCCGTCGCTCTCGACCGAGAGCGCGCCCGCCGTGATCGGACCGAGCGTGACCGATTTCGCCCCCGCCAGCCGCGCGGCGCCGCTTGCGCTCAGAAGCCCGGTCTGGGTGATCGCACCTCGCGTCGTCAGATCGACGCCCGCCGCGTCGACGGCGCCGAGCGCGATGTCGCCCGCGACCTCTGCCGAGACCGAGCCGCCCGCCCGCGCCTCGAGGCGCGGAAGGCGGATCGTCTTCTCCGCGCCCCCCACCGCTCCGGGCCGCAGCGTCACGTCCCCGGCGGCGGCGAAGACGGCGTCGCCCGTCACATCCAGCAGCGCGGCGATCGCGGCGCTCGAGGTCGAAGGCGGCAGCAGCGGCGCGTCGCCGGCGAAGGTCCGCGGCAGTTCCGGCGGGGCCGCGACGACCGTGAAGCCGCCCGCGAGGTCCGTCGACGCCACCTCCGGCGCGACGAGCACGGAGCCCGCGAGGGCCGTCGCCCGAACCTCGCCCGCCTCGACCTGCGCGAGCGACAGCGACGACGCGGTCGCCGCAAGCCCGACGGTGCGCAGGCCGTCCAGCGTCGCGTCGCCCCCGGCCGTGAGGCTCAGCGTGCCGTCATGGATGGCGCGCCGCATCAGCGCGTCGCCGCCGACCTCGAGGAGACCGGCGCCGGCCGAGATGTCCCGCAGCGTCGCCGAGCCGTCGCTCCGGAGCCGCAGGGTCCCGCCGACGACCGCGTCGTCGAGCCGCACGTCGCCGGGCAGCGACGTCGCGGCCGTCCAGGTCGAACCCGGGCCGCCCACGGTCAGCGTGCCGGCCCTGAGGTCGGACGCGGCGAGGTCGCCGCCCGCCGTCAGCAGCATGCGACCGGACCCGACAGAGCCGAACGCGGCGCCGGAGGCGATCCGCGCCGCCGTCAGCGCGCCTCCGGCCGCGATCTCGAACGCGGTGCGCCCGAACCCGTCTTCGAGCCGCAGGTCGCCCGTCGCCCGCAGCGCGACCGTGTCGCCCACGACCGAGAGCCGCCCCCCGACCGAGAGCGCCCCGGTGGGCGTGACGTTCGCGAAGGTGGTCTGGGTGGCGATCGGATCGACCTTCGAGGCGTCGAGCGTCAGATCCCCCGCCGTGGCGATCCCGCCGGTTCCGAAGATCCCGCGCCGCGCCGCAAGGCTCGCCGAGGCCGCGGCGACGTCGCCGCCGAGCGTCAACGACCCGGCGTCGATGACCCGTACGTCGAGGGCCCCGGCCAGCGTCGTCTTCGGCAGGGTCAGATCGCCGCGCGATCCCAGCGTCAGCGTCGCCCCCGCGCCCATGGCTCCGCCGTCGACGCCCTGCGGCGCGGAGAGGTCGAGGATCCCGCCCGAGACCAGGCGGGCCTCGCCCGTGACCCGGATCGCCCCGACGCCGTCCGACGCGATCGCGTCCGCGACAAGCCTCAGGTCGCCCCCGAAGTCGAGCCCTCCGGCGACGATCACGTCCTCCCCCGCCCGCAGCGTCAGCGAAGCGACGGAATCGGCGTTCACCACCGAGACGCCCGCCTCGACGATCACGTCGTTCGTCGCCTCGAGCGTCACCGCGCCGCCGATCGTCTCCAGCGAGGCGGCGAGGATCGTGAGGATGCCCGGCGGGTCGCCCGCCGCCACGTCGCCCCCGACCGCGCCGCCGGAAGCGGCCGAGATCACCAGGTCGAAGGGATCGAACAGCACCGCGCCCGGACGACCGAAGGGCGCGTCGAGCGCCACCTGTCCCGAGAAGCCGACGCCGCCGGCCGAGGAGATCTCGGCGAAGCCGCCGTCGCCCCCCGCCGGTCCGCCGCGGACCGAAAGCGTGCCGGCCACCTCCGTCGCCCGCTCCGACCACACCAGCACCTCGCCGCCCGACCCGGCGTCGAGTCCGTCCGCCGCCACGCGGGCCCCCGCCGCCACCGCGACCGTCTCGGCCGGCACGAGATCCCCGGGCCCGCCCGCGTCTCCGCCGAGGCGCACGCGCCCCCCGCCCGCCTCGCCGGACGCGTCGATCCGCGCCTTCGCGCCGACCTCCACCGCCCGGCCCGTGGCGTCGATCCGCCCGCCGGTCGCCCCGCCGGTCCCGCGGGCCGAGACCTCGCCCGCGATCTCCAGGCGACCGTCCCCGGCGTCGAGCACGATCGTTCCGTCGTCGGCCCGCCGCGCCCGCGTCGCCTCGATCACGCCCCCGGCATGCACCGCCGCCGCCACCGCGTCCCGCACGGCCGAGGCGGTCAGGATCACGGTCCCGCCCTCCGCCGCCAGACGCCCGAGGTTCTCGACCCGGCTCGAGAGGCCCGGCGCC
>DATFKM010000411.1:0-7739 GCA_035268645.1 Paracoccaceae bacterium
GGGCAGACGGGCGGCCGTCCGGCGCAGGCGCGCCAGCGCCGCCACGGCGCCCGAAGGGGCCGCGGCGGCCGCGGCGCGCACGCCGAGCCAGTGCAGGAAGGCCGTGAACCAGACCCGCGCCGCGAGCGCCGAGGGCGTGACCACCAGCGTCAGCACCGTCGCGGTGCCGAGGCCCCAGACCACCGCCGTCGCCAGCTGCTTCCACCAGAGCGCCGTCGGCGCGTCCACCGTGTAGCCGCCGGCCGCGAAGTCGATCGAGACGCCGAACATCATCGGCGTGAGACCGGCCATGGTGGTCAGCGTGGTCAGGAGGACGGGGCGGATGCGCTGTTCGGCCGTGCGGATGATCGCCTCGATGCGGGGCATCTGCCGGGCGAACTCCTGGTAGGTGTCGATCAGCACGATGTTGTTGTTCACCACGATCCCCGCGAGCGCGACGACCCCGGTGCCGGTCATGATGATCGAGAAGGTCTGGCCCATCGCCAGCATGCCCATCAGCACGCCCGCGACGCTCATCACCACGGCGGAAAGCACGAGGATCGAGTTGTAGACCGAGTTGAACTGCGCCAGCAGGATCACGAACATCAGACCGAGCGCGCCGACGAAGGCCTTGGCGAGGAAGGCCTGCGACTCCGCCTGCTCCTCCTGGTCGCCGGTGAACTCGGCGCCGACGGAGGCGGGGAAGGGGTTCTCCGCCGCCATCCAGTCGCGCAGCTCGGCGACGCGGTCGTTGGCGTTGACGCCGGGCGCGACGTCGGCCTTCACGTCGAAGAACCGCACGCCGTCGACCCGGGCGATCTCGTCCAGCTTCGGAACCGGGCGGCGTTCCACGAAGTTCGAGAGAGGCACCGAGCCGACCGAGGTGCGGATGCGCATGTCGTCGAGCGTGGAGATGACGCGATCCCGCTCGGGGAAGCGCACGCGGATCTCGATCTCCTCGTCGGAGCCTTCGGGGCGCATCGTGTCGAGCAGCACGCCGCGGGTGATCATCGAGACCATCGGGCCGATCTGGCCGACGTCGGCGCCGAAGCGCCCGGCCGTGGCGACGTCGACGTCGAGCTGCCAGTCGAGGCCGGGCAGCGGGCGCGTGTCCTCGATCTCGACGAGGCCGTCGAGGCTTTCGAACCTGGCGCGCGCGGTCGCGGCGGCGGCGAGCAGATCGTCCCAGTCGTCGCCGGTGAGGCGGAGCTGCACCGGCTTGCCCTGCGAGGGGCCGTCCTGCTGCTTGGCGATCTCGGCGACCACGCCGGGATAGTCGGAAATGGCGTTCTTGAGGTCCTGAAGGATGACCTCGCCGTCGCGGCGCTCGTTCCACGGCGCGAGCTCGATCTGGACGCGGCCGACGGCGTCCTTCGGCGCGCCGCCGCCGCGCTGGTTCAGGCCGCCGTCGCCGGCGAAGGCGAACACGCTCTCGACGCCGTCGACCTCGAGGATGCGCATCTCGACGGCGCGCAGCAGACGGTCGCGCTCCTCGAGACTGAGGTTGCCGCGGGCGCGGACATAGGCGACGGCGCGCTCGGGCTCGGTCTCGACGAAGAACTCCACGCCGTTGTTGTTGGCGCCGTAGTAGGAGAACGCCGAGAACACCGCGAAGAAGGTCAGGCCGATGGCGACGAACGGCATCACCGGGTTGCCGACCAGCGCCTTGATCACCCGTCCGAAGGCGGTGCGGCGATAGCCGGCCTCGGGCGGCGGCGGCGTGGCGCGATCGCGGAAGCTGCCGGCGACAACGGATACGGCGGCGGCGGCGAGCGCCGCGGCGAGGCCGAGCGCGACCTGCGCCGGCAGGACCGGCGCCGAGACCGCCGCCCAGGCGAGGCCGACCGCGGCGGCCGCGGCGAGCGGGAGGAGGAGCGCGCGCACGAGCCGGGGCAGGCGCGCGCCGAGGCCGGCCGAGGCGCGGTCGAGCGCGCGGGAGGCGCGCCCGGCGAGGCCGCCGACCACCGGGAGATAGAGCAGCGCGACCACCAGCGAGGCCGAGAGCACGAAGATCAGCGTGACCGGCAGGTTGCCCATGAACTGACCCGGCATGCCCGGCCAGAACAGCATCGGCAGGAACGCGCAGAGCGTCGTCGCCGTCGAGGAGACGATGGGCCAGAACATGCGCTTGGCGGCGGCCGCGTAGGCGCGCATCGGGCCTAGACCGTCGCGGATGCGCTGGTCTGCGTATTCGACGACGACGATGGCGCCGTCGACCAGCATGCCCACGGCCAGGATCAGGCCGAACATGACGATGTTGGTGATCGACATGCCGAAAAGCGCCAGCAGGCCGAAGCAGAGCAGGAAGCTGACCGGCACCGCGAAGCCGACCAGCAGGGCCGAGCGGAAGCCGAGTGCGGCGAGCACCACGATCATCACGAGACAGACGGCGGTCAGCACCGAGCCCTCGAGCTGCTTGACCATGCCTTCGACCTGGCTCGATTCGTCCATCGAGTAGCCGATGCGCACGGCGTCCTGCAGCGCCTCGGGCCACTGGGCCCGTTCGGCTTCGACGACGCCCTTCACCGCGGCGACGGTGTCGATGACCGGCGCGCCCTTCACCTTGACGACCTGAAGCGCGATCGTCGGCTCGCCGTTGAAGCGGGCGGTGCCCTGGCGGTCCTCGAAGGTGTAGCGGATGTCGGCGACGTCGCCCATGCGGATCAGCCGGTCGCCGGAGACCTTGACCGGCAGGCCGAATATGTCGGCCGTGCTCTCGAAACTCGACGGCAGCTTGACGGAGAACTGGCCCGAGCCGGTCTCCACCGCGCCGGCGGCTACGAGACGGTTGTTGTTGACGACGACGTTGACCAGCTCCTGGCCGGTGATGTCGTAGGCCTCGAGGCGGAGGGGGTCGAGCACGACCTCCACCATCTCCTCGCGGTGGCCGGCGAGGCCGGCCTCGAGCACCTGGCGGAGCTTCTCCACCTCGGTCTGGAGATCCTTGGAGAGGCGCAGCAGCGTGCGCTCCGGCACGTCGCCGGAGAGCGAGACCACGAGGATCGGGAACTCGGAGAAGTTGAACTCGTCCACGGAGGGTTCGGTGAAGCCCTCCGGGAACTCGGTCCTGGCCTTGTCCACGGCCTCGCGCACCTGGGCGAGGGTGGCGTCCTTGTCCCAGCCGAACTCGAACTCCAGCAGGATGCCCGCGTAACCCTCGGAGGCGTAGCTGGTCATCTTGTCGAGGCCGTCGACCTCGGTCAGCTCGGATTCCAGCGGCTTGACCAGCAGGCGCTCGCTGTCGGCGGCGGAGATCCCGGGGAAGGGCGTGGAGACGAAGACGCGGGGCACGTCGATGTCGGGCTCGCCCTCCTTCGGCAGGCCGACATAGGCGAGCGCGCCCGCCCCGATGGAGAGCGCGACGAAGGCGAGGATCATGCGGGCCCGGGCGGTGGCCCAGTCGACGAGGCCGGTCATTCGGCGGGACTCCACGGTTCGCGCTTGGCGGCGACGGCGCGGCCCTCGGAGACGAACTCCTGGCCGACGTAGATGATCTCGGCTTCGGGCGGCAGGCCGGTGAGCCAGAGGCCGCGCGGCTCCTCGCGCAGGATCTCGACGGCGCGGAACGCGGCGCGGTCGTCGACGACGGTGCGCACGCCGAGCTCGCCCGCGTCGTTGAGCGTGAGCGCGGCCTGAGGCACGAGATGCGCTTCGGCCCCCTCGAGCGGGATCACGATCTCGGCCGTCACGCCGTCGCGCATCGCGCCGCCCGGGTTGGGCGCCGTGATCTCCACGCGGAAGGTGCGGGTGTCGTAGTCGGCCGAGCGCGAGACGAAGCTGATCTCTCCCTTCGCCTGAGCGCCCGAGACGAGACGGGCGAAGGCGGTCTGCCCCACGGAAAGCCGCCCGACCTCGGTCTCCGAGACGAAGCCGACGACGTTGATCGGATCGAGCGAGATGACCCGGGCGCAGACGTCCCCGACGCGCAGCAGCTCGCCCCGCTCGGCCGCGTCGGTCTCGAGCCCGCCGGCGAAGGGCGCGGCGATCTCGAGGCGCTCGATCTCGATCTCGGCGACGCGGACGGCGGCGGCGGCGGCTTCGAGCGCGGCGCGCCGCGCGATGGCGGTGTTCTCGGCCGTCAGACCGCGCTCCGACAGGGTCTCCGCGGCGGTGGCGTCGGCGCGGGCCTGCGCGAGGCGGGCCCGCGCCTCGGCCAGCTGCGCCTCGCGCGGGCCGGGATCGAGGCGGCAGAGCACGTCTCCGGCGGCGACCGACGCGCCGGCGCGCCGCGGCTCGGAAATCACGAGGCCCGAGGTCTCGGCACGAAGGTCCACGAGGCGGTGCGCCTCGGTGCGGCCGCGCAGGATCACGGCGCTTTCGACGGGTTGCGCCTCGGAGAGGTAGGTGACGACGCGCACCGGTTCGCGCGCCGACGCCTCGACCGGCGCCGCGGTGCGGTCGGGCTCGTCGGCCCCGATCGGTTGGCCGACCCAGAGGTAGAGGCCGACCATCACGAGAAGCGCGGTCAGGACGGGAAGCGGGCGCATCGGGTCTCGTCTTTCAATTCGCGTGCGGCCGAGGCGATACGCGCGCGGCGCACCCCCAAGGTGGGCGACGCCGCGCGATCCGGCAAGCTTGCGCCCCTTCGGACGCGTCAGTATACGCCCCGTATACGCCGGAACGGCCGGCAAGGGTCGGTCCGGCGAGGAAAAATCGCCGTGCTGCGGCGAATTGGCCGATGACGCTGCGGCAGGCCGCGGCGGCGCAACCAGAGGAGCGACGGGGTGAGCGACGGCGACTCCTTCATCCAGGAAGTCAGCGAGGAACTGCGGCGCGACCGCATGTACGCGCTTTGGCGGCGCTGGGGACCCTACGTGATCGGCCTGGTGGTCGCGATCGTCGTCGCGGCGGCGGCGGCGACCTGGCTCGACCGGCGCGGGACGGCGGAGGCGCGGCGCGTCGGCTCGGCGCTGATCGAGGCGTCGGAGGCCGCGGATCCGGCCGCCGCCTTCGGCGCGCTCGCGGAGGCGGAGTCGGACGGCCCGGCGATGGTGGCGCGCCTTTCGCAGGGCGCGGCGCTGGCCGCGGCGGGCGAGCTGGCCGCGGCGGCGGAGGTCTACGACGCCGTGGCGGCGCGCGAGGGGATCGAGCCGGTCTACCGCGCGCTCGCCGGGCTGAAGGCGGTGATGCTGCGCGAGCCGGGGATGGCGCCGTCGGAGCGCGTCGACGCGCTGTCGCCCTACGCGGCGGAAGGGGCGCCGTTCCGGCCGCTGGCCCTCGGGCGCAGGGCGGCGGCGCATCTGGCGGCGGGAGACGTGGCGGCGGCGGCGGCCGACGCCGAGGCGGTGCTGGCCGAGCCGCTGGCGACGCAGGCGCTGCGCGAGCGGGCGGCGCGGATCCTGGTGCTGAGCGGCGTCGATCCGGCCGAGGCGGGAGCGCCGGCACGATGAGGCGGGGCCTGGTCCTCGCCTGCGCCCTGACGGCGGCGCTGGCGGGCTGTTCGGATGACGAGGACCGGCTGGCGGGCGAGCGCGCGCCGCTGCGCCCGGCGTCCGAGGCGGGCGACGTGGCTGCGACCGAGATCCGGCCGATCCCGCCGGCGCGCCCGGCGGGGGACTGGACGCAGGTGGGCGGCGGGCCGGAGCGGTCCGGCGGGCATCTCGCGGCGCCCTCGAGCCTGAGCCTCGCCTGGTCGGTGGAGGCGGGCGCGCCGGTGGGCGAGCGCGCCGCGGGCGGCGGGCCGGTCGTGGCCGACGGCGCGGTGTTCCTGCGCGACGGCGCCAGCGCGGTGCTGGCCTTCGACGCGGCCTCCGGCCGTCGGCTGTGGCGCACCGACCTGACGCTCGAGGGCGAGGACGCGGACGCCGGGCATGGCGGAGGCGTCGCCGTCGCGGACGGCGTGGTGGCGGCGACGACCGGCTTCGGCGAGATCGCCGGCCTCGACCCCGCGACGGGCGAGGTGCGCTGGCGGCGGCGTGCGAACGCGCCGTTCCGCGCGGCCCCGGCCGCGGGCGAAGGCCTCGCCGTCGCCGTGACGCGGGCCGATCGGGCGCTGGCGGCGGACCTGGCGACGGGCGAGCCGCGCTGGACGGTCGAGAGCGTTCTGACCCGGGCCGGATCCCTGCAGGGCTCGGCCCCGGCGCTGGCGCGCGGGGTGGCGGTCGTGCCCTATCACAGCGGCGAGCTGCAGCTGCTGCGCAGCGGACCCGGCCTGACGGTCTGGTCGCAGACGCTGATCTCCTCGAGCTCGGCCGAAGGCATGGGCGCGTTTCCCGACGTGACCTCGGCGCCGGTGATCGGGCGGTCGCCCGAGGGTGCGCCGATCATCGTCGCGGGCAATGCGGGGGGGGCGCTGGAGGCGTTCGAGGGCACCACCGGCCGGCGGCTCTGGCGGCGGGAGTTCGGCTCGCTCTCGCCGGTCTGGGCGGCGGAGGGGACCCTCTTCGTCGCGACGACGGAGCCGCGGCTGGCGCGGCTCGACCTGATGACGGGCCGCACCCTCTGGGCGACGACGCTCGACGCCTACGAGGATCCCGAGGACCGCGAGGGCGCGATCACCTATGCCGGCCCGGTGCTGGCGGGGGGGCGTCTGCTGACGGCCTCCACCGACGGGCGGCTGCTGTCGCACGATCCGGAGACGGGCGCCGAGATCTCGGTCGCCGACCTGCCGGGGGGCGCGAGCGTCGGGCCCGTCGTCGCCGGCGGAACGGTCTACCTGCTGACCGACGGGGGGCGCCTGCTGGCGCTCCGCTGAGGGGGGCGCGGCATGGCCTTCGTCCTCGCGATCATCGGCCGACCCAATGTCGGCAAGTCCACGCTGTTCAACCGGCTGGTCGGCAAGCGCCTGGCGCTGGTCGACGACACGCCGGGCGTGACGCGCGATCTCCGCGAGGGGGAGGCGGCGCTCGGCGACCTCCAGTTCCGGGTGATCGACACCGCGGGGCTCGAGGAGGCGGACGCCGAGAGCCTCACCGGGCGGATGCGCGCGCTCTCCGAGCGGGCGATCGGCATGGCCGACGCCTGTCTGTTCCTGATCGACGGGCGCGCCGGCGTGCTGCCGCAGGACGCGGCCTTCGCCGAGCTGCTGCGCCGGCGAGGGGCGGACGTGATCCTCGCGGTCAACAAGGCCGAGGGGCGGGCGGGCGAGGAGGCCGTGCTCGACGCCTGGCGCCTCGGCTTCGGCGAGCCGCTGGGGATCTCGGCCGAGCACGGCGAAGGCATGGGCGAGCTCTACGCCGCGCTCGCGCCGCGGGTCGACGCGGAGGCGGCGCGGGAGACGCCGAGGGGCGAGAAGCCGGTGCAGGTGGCGGTGCTGGGCCGGCCCAACGCGGGCAAGTCCACGCTGGTCAACGCGCTTCTGGGCGAGGAGCGGCTGCTGACGGGGCCGGAGGCCGGGATCACCCGCGACGCGATCTCGGTCCACATGGACTGGGACGGCTTGCCGATCCGCATGTTCGACACCGCCGGGCTGCGCCGCAAGGCGAAGGTTCAGGACAAGCTCGAGAAGCTTTCGGTCGCCGATGCGCTTCGCGCGGTGAAGTTCGCCGAGGTGGTGGTGCTGCTGGCCGACGTGCAGCATCCGTTCGAGGCGCAGGATCTGAAGCTTGCGGATCTGGCCGAACGCGAGGGGCGGGCGGTGGTGATCGCCGTCTCCAAGTGGGATCTGGCGAAGGACCGGCAGGGGCGGCTGAAGGCGCTGCGCGAGCAGTTCGAGGCGGCGGTGCCGCAGCTCAAGGGCGCGCCGGTGGTCCCGGTCTCGGCGGTGACGGGCGAGGGGCTGGACAAGCTGCGGGCGGCGGTGCTGAAGGCGCGCAAGGTGT
>DATFKM010000412.1:0-6562 GCA_035268645.1 Paracoccaceae bacterium
CGGTCGCGACGCGCTCCGCAAGGGACTGGAGCGGATCCGGGCCGAGGCGGAGGACGCGGTGCGCTCGGGAAAGGGGCATCTCGTCCTGACCGACCAGTACCAGGGCGCGGACAGGGTGGCGATGCCGATGATCCTGGCCACCTCGGCCGTGCATAGCTGGCTCACCAAGAAGGGCCTGCGGACGTTCTGCTCGCTCAACGTGCGCTCGGCCGAGTGCATCGATCCGCATTACTTCGCGGTGCTGATCGGCTGCGGCGCGACCACGGTGAACGCCTGGCTGGCGCAGGAGTCGATCGCGGAGCGGATCGACCGGGGGCTGCTCGACGGGCCGCTCGAGGTCGCGGTCGGGCGCTATCGCGAGGCGGTCGACCAGGGGCTGCTGAAGATCATGTCGAAGATGGGCATCTCGGTGGTGTCGTCCTACCGGGGCGGGCTCAACTTCGAGGCGGTCGGGCTCTCTCGCGCGCTGGTGGCGGAGTTCTTCCCCGGCATGATCACGCGCATCTCGGGCATCGGGCTCGCCGGCATCCAGAAGAAGGCGGAGGCGATCCACGCCAAGGCCTATGAGGGCGGCGCCTCGGTGCTGCCGATCGGCGGGCTCTACAAGCTGCGCCGCTCCGGCGAGACGCATGCCTGGGGCGCGAACCTGATGCATCTGATGCAGTCGGCCTGCGAGCGGGGCGACTACGACCTCTGGAAGCAGTACGCGAAGGGGATGGCCTCGCAGCCGCCGATCCATCTGCGCGACCTGCTGGACTTCAAGACGGTCGGCGCGGCGGTGCCGCTGGAGGAGGTGGAGTCGATCACCTCGATCCGGAAGCGGTTCGTGACGCCGGGGATGTCGCTGGGGGCGCTGTCGCCCGAGGCGCACAAGACGCTGAACATCGCGATGAACCGGATCGGGGCGAAGTCCGATTCGGGCGAGGGCGGCGAGGACCCGGCGCATTTCCAGCCGATGCCGAACGGCGACAACGCCTCCGCCAAGATCAAGCAGGTGGCCTCGGGGCGCTTCGGCGTCACGGCGGAGTATCTGAACGCCTGTCAGGAGCTGGAGATCAAGGTCGCGCAGGGCGCCAAGCCCGGCGAGGGCGGGCAGCTGCCCGGCTTCAAGGTCACCGAGATGATCGCGAAGCTCAGGCACTCGACGCCCGGCGTGACGCTGATCTCGCCGCCGCCGCACCACGACATCTACTCGATCGAGGATCTGGCGCAGCTGATCTACGACCTGAAGCAGATCAACCCGGACGCGAAGGTCTGCGTGAAGCTGGTGGCCTCCACCGGCGTCGGCACCATCGCGGCGGGCGTCGCCAAGGCGAAGGCCGACGTGATCCTGATCTCGGGCCACAACGGCGGGACGGGCGCCTCGCCCAACACCTCGATCAAGTACGCCGGCCTGCCGTGGGAGATGGGGCTGACCGAGGCGCATCAGGTGCTGGCGCTCAACAACCTGCGCGAGCGGGTGACGCTGCGCACCGACGGGGGGCTCCGCACCGGGCGGGACATCGTGATCGCCGCCATGATGGGGGCCGAGGAGTTCGGCATCGGCACCGCGGCGCTGGTCTCCATGGGTTGCATCATGGTGCGCCAGTGCCAGTCCAACACCTGCCCGGTCGGCGTCTGCACGCAGGACCCGCGCCTGCGCGAGAAGTTCACCGGCACGGCCGAGAAGGTGGTGAACCTGATCACCTTCTACGCCGAGGAGGTGCGGGAGATCCTCGCCTCGATCGGCGCGCGGAGCCTCGACGAGGTGATCGGGCGGGCGGACCTCTTGAGCCAGGTCAGCCGCGGCTCGGCGCATCTCGACGATCTGGACCTCAACCCGATGCTGATCTCGATCGACGAGGGCAAGCCGCAGGTGTTCCACCGCGACCGGCCGCGGCAGGCGGTGCTCGACACGCTCGACGCGCAGATCGTGGCGGACGCCCAGCCCTTCTTCCGCGACGGCGAGAAGATGGAGCTGAGCTATTCGGTGCAGAACACGCTCCGCACCATCGGCGCGCGGGTGTCGAGCCACATCGTGCGGCGCTTCGGCATGAACAACGAGCTGCAGGAGGGGCATCTGACGGTGAAGCTGAACGGCTCCGCCGGCCAGAGCCTCGGCGCCTTCGCGGCGCCGGGCCTGAAGCTGGTCGTGCAGGGGGACGCCAACGACTACGTCGGCAAGGGCCTCTCGGGCGGCGTGATCGTGGTGCGCCCGCCGCTCGGCTCGCCGCTGACGCCCCATGAGAACGTGATCGTCGGCAACACGGTGCTCTACGGCGCCACCGGCGGCTCGCTGTTCGCGGCGGGGCGCGCGGGCGAGCGGTTCTGCGTGCGCAACTCGGGCGCCAAGGTCGTGGTCGAGGGCGCGGGCTCCAACGCCTGCGAGTACATGACCGGCGGCGTCGCGGTGATCCTCGGCTCGGTGGGCGACAACTTCGGGGCCGGGATGACCGGCGGCATGGCCTACGTCTATGACGTGGAGGGCGACTTCGCCGCCCACTGCAACATGGACACGCTGCACGTGCAGGGCCTGAAGAGCGCGCATTGGGAGGCGGAGCTGAAGGCGCTGGTGGGCGCGCACGCCCGCCAGACGGGCTCGCCGCTGGCCGAGATGCTGCTGCGCGACTGGGAGCGCGAGCGCGGGCGTTTCGTGCAGGTCTGCCCGAAGGAGATGCTCGGCCGGCTCGAGGCCCCGCTGGACGAGAGCGCCGAGAAGGCGACCGCCTGAGGCCGGGGCCCGAGACCGGTGGCGCGGCGCGGGAGGGCGCGGGGGAGCCTCCGCGCCCTTCTGCGTCTCGCGCGGCGCGCGCTGGTCTGGGCGCTGGTCGGCGTGCTCGGCTGGGTGACGCTCTACGCCTTCGTCGATCCGCCGACGACGCTGACCATCGAGGCGGAGCGCTGGCGACTGGGCTCGGTGCGGCGGGCGGGCGTGGCGCTTTCGGCGCTGTCGCCGGGGGTGCGGCTGGCGTTTCCGGCGGCGGAGGACGCGCGGTTCTGCGCGCATCCGGGGATCGACCTGGAGGCCGTGCGGGCGGCGATGGCGGAGGGGGGGCGTCTGCGCGGCGCGTCCACCCTCACGCAGCAGGTGGCAAAGAACGCCTTCCTCTGGCAGGGGCGCGGCTGGGTGCGCAAGGGCCTCGAGGCGGGCTTCGCGGTGCTGATCGAGATCCTCTGGCCGAAGCGCCGGATCCTCGAGACGTATCTCTCCATCGCGGAGATGGGCGAGGGGGTGTTCGGCCTCGGCGCGGCGGCGGAGGCGCATTTCGGCAAGTCGGCGGCGGCGTTGACGACGCGCGAGGCGGCGCTGATCGCGGCCGCCCTGCCCTCTCCGCGGACGCGGGACCCGGCGCGGCCCTCGCCTTGGCTGAGGCAGCGGGCGGCCGCGATCGAGGCGGGGGCGGAGACGCTGGCGGCGGACGGGCGCGGGGCCTGCGTGCTCTGACGGCTCGGGGCGTCCGGCCGGTCCCTCGCGCGCGTGCCGCGCGCATCGGCCCCGCCCGAACTCCCCCTTTCGCGTCAGGCCCGTCGGCGGGCGGGGCGCGCCAGATCCGACGGCTCGTCGACGTCGGCGAGAACGGGACCGCAGGCGAGGCGGCGGGGGCGGAGCGTCTCCGCCGCATCCGTGAGGGCCTGGGGCGTGGACCAGCGGCAGCCCCGGAAGAGCCCGGCGGGGACCGCGCGGGGCGGCGCCGCGCCGGCGAGCCAGAAGCCGCCGTCGGTCGCCGGGGCGAGCACCGCGTCGGCGCGGCGGAGCGCGGCGAGGGCGGCGGCGACTTCGGACGGACCGGCGCCGGGGATGTCGCCGCCCATCACCATGACCGGCGTGCCGCGGGCGAGGCCGCCGCGCAGCAGGCGCGCCATGCGGACGCCGAGATCGCCGCGCCCTTGGGGGATGCGAGGGAACGACGGCAGCGCGCGCGAGCCGCGGGCGGCGTCGGGGGCGACGGCGAGGACGACCTCCCAGCGCGGATCCCGGGCGAGGCGGCGGAGCAGGGCGGCGGAGGCGTGGCGGAACCACCAGGCCGCGCCGACGCCGCCGAGGCCGCCGGGGCCGCGGGCGAGGCGGGTCTTGACCCGGCCGGGGCGGGGCTCCTTGAGCATGACGATCAGCAGGGGACGCCGCGCTCCGGGTTTGGCGGAGCGGCAGCCGCCCGCGCCCGGGCGGGGCGCGGGGCCGAAGGGGGCGCGCGGCGGACGGGGGGTCGATCCCCCCGTCCGGCGCTTTCCGGGCGCCACGTCAGTCGGCGTAGTCGGAGCCTTCGGCGTCGAGCAGGAGGCGCAGTTCCGAGAGGTGCTTCTCGGAAGCCGGCGTGCCGTCGCGGGTCTTCTCGCCCGCCGCCTCCTGCGCCGTCTTCTCGGCGATCTGGGCGGAGAGCACGCGAAGCGCCTGACCGGTGGCGAGGGCGGTCAGGTAGGTCTCGCAGGCGCGCTCGAAGTGGTAGAGCGTGTCGAAGGCCGCGGCCGGCGTGGGGCCGACGGCGAGAACGCCGTGATTGCCCATCACCAGCACGCGCGTCTTGGGATCCTCGAGCAGCTTGCAGACGCGCTCGCCCTCCTCCTCGAAGGCGAGGCCGCCGTAGTCCTCGTCCACCGCGACGCGGTTGTAGAACTGCGCGCTGTTCTGGTCGATCGGCGGCAGGCTGCTGTCGCCGAGGCTGGCGAGCGCGGTGGCGTATTTCGTGTGCAGGTGCAGCGCCACCTTGTGGTCGGTGTGGCGGTGGATCGCGCCGTGCAGGCCCCAGGCGGTGTGGTCCGGGGCGTCGTCGCGCTCCATCGTCGCCGCGTCCTCGGCGTCGTATTCGATCAGGTCGGAGGCGCGGATCCGGGCGAAATGCATCTTGTCCGGGTTCATCAGGAACTTCCGCCCCTCGGTCCGGGCCGAGAAGTGGTTGGCGACGCCCTCGTGCCAGTTCAGCTTCACGGTCCAGCGGAAGCAGGCGGCCATGTCGGCGCGCAGCTTGTGGTCCGGCGGCGTGTCGAGGGCGGGGTGGGCGGCGACGGTGCGCATGGTCGGGTCCTCCTTGGCGGCGCGGTCCATGGTGGGCCGGTCGCGGGCGGAGGGCAAGGCGCCGGCGCTCAGCGCGAATAGCGTCGGGCAAGCCGCTCAGGCGCCACGCCGACGTACCAGAGCGCGAGGGTGGATAGGTTGCGCGCGCCGCGGCGGAGCCAGCCCTCCCGTCGGTAGCGCTCGGCCGAGGTCGTCGCCGTCGCCTCGAGCGGGCGGGTCGGCAGGCGCCGGGCGAGGGCGACGTCCTCCATCAGCGGCTGGTCCGGGACGCCGCCGGCCTCGGCCAGCACGCGCCTCGCCACCAGCAGCCCCTGGTCGCCGTAGGGCAGGCCGAAGGCGCGGCTGCGGAGGTTCGCCCAGCCGGCGACGAACGCGGGCGCGAGGCCGGAGGCGTCGAAGGCGAGGCGGAAGAAGCCCGCCGCCTCGGGCGCGGCCTCCATGTGGCGTCGGACCTCGCGGGTCCAGCCGCGGGCGAGAACGGTGTCGGCGTGCAGGAGCAGGAGCCAGTCGCCGCGCGCCGCCTCCGTCCCGCGGCGGAGCTGGCCGCCGCGGGAGGCGGGTCCCGTGACGAGGCGCGCGCCGACGTCGTCCGCGACGCGCTCGATTCCGTCCGAGGACCCGCCGTCGGAGAGGATCAGCTCACGGATCAGGCCCTCCGTCAGTCCCTCTGCGAGGGCGGCGAGGGTCGGCCCGAGCCGGTCGGCGGCGTCGAGGGTCGGGATCACCACCGAGAGCCGCGCGCTCATCGCCGCCGCCCCCCCGGACCGAGGGCGACGAGGCCGAGCGCGCCCGCGGCGGCGAAGGTCGAGAGGAGCGGCACCACCGTCCCGTCGAAGAGCGCGCCGGTCGCCGCCGCGGTCAGCGCGCCGCCGAAGGCCGAGAGCGCCGAGACCGCGGAGGCGGCGGAGCCCGCCTTGTCCCCCATCGGCGCGAGCGCGAGCGAGAGCAGGTTGCCGTAGAGCAGCGCGAACACCCCGATCGGCGCCGAGAGCAGCGAGAGATAGAGCCAGAGCGGCGGCGCCCCGGCGTATTCGAGATGCGCGAGCAGCGCCGCGCCCCCCGCCGTCAGCACCCAGATCGCGAGGCCGGCGCGCGCCAAGGGCCCGGCGCCGAGCCGGCGCACCAGCGCCGCGTTGGCGAGCGAGACCGCGCCGTAGGCGAGGGCGAGCACGGCGAAGGCGGCCGGCAGCGCCTCGTCCTCCAGCCCGTAGACACCGCCGAAGACCTGCTGGGCGGAGCCGAGATAGGCGGCGAAGGCGCCGAAGCAGACCGCGAGGGCGAGCGCCGCGCGCAGCGAGGCGGGGGTCGCCAGCACCTCGCCCAGCGTGCGCAGCACCGGCAGCACGCGGAGCGGGCGGCGATGCTCGGCCTTGAGCGTCTCGGGCTGGGCCAAGGCGAACCAGAGCGCGGTCAGCACCACCTGCACCGCGAGGAAGGCGAACACCCAGCGCCAGGTTCCGAGGCGCGAGATCCACTCGCCGAGGAAGGGCGCCAGCAGCACCATCAGCACGAAGAGCGCGGTGGAGAGCGAGAAGATGCGGCTCATCTCGTCGCCGGCGAAGCGGTCGCGGG
>DATFKM010000413.1:0-15536 GCA_035268645.1 Paracoccaceae bacterium
GGTCGCCCGGCTCGGCTCGCGTCAGGCGGCGCGGTCGCGCGCCTCCGACCTCGCGAGGGGCAGGGACACCGTGACGGAGAGGCCGCCGAGCCGGCTCCGCCCCAGCTCCAGACGGCCCTCGTAGGCCTCGGCGATGTCCGAGCAGATGGCGAGGCCCAGGCCGCTGCCCGGCACCGCCTCGTCGAGCCGGGTTCCGGCGCGGAGCACCCGCTCGCGGTCGTCCTCCGGCACGCCCGGCCCGTCGTCCTCCACGGTCAGGACCAGTTCGCCGTCGGCGCGGCGCGCCTCGGCCCGGACGCGGCTCCGCGCCCACTTGAAGGCGTTGTCGATCAGGTTGCCGGCGAGTTCCTCGAGGTCTTCCGCCTCGATCCGGCCGCGAAGGCCCGCCGGGGCCACGAGCTCGAAGGCGACCCCGCGCTCGGCGTGCACGCGCTCCATCACGCGGCCGAGTCCCTCCAGAAGGGGCCTGATCTCCGCCGAGGCGCCGGGCGCGTTGGCCCCCGCGAGCCGCGCGCGGGCGGTATAGCGCGCGAGCAGCGCGTTGATCCGCTCCAGCGCGTCGCGCATGTCCGGATCGGGCGGATCCATCGCGTCGATCTCGTTGCGCAGGATGGCCGCCGGCGTCTTGAGTGCGTGGGCGAGGTCCGCCGCCTGCCGCCTTGCCGTGCCGATGATGCGGGCGTTGCGCTCCAGCAGGGCGTTGAGGTCCGCGACGAGCGGCTCGATGTCGGGCGGATAGCGGCCTTCGACCCGTTCGGTCTCACCGTGCCGATACTCGGCGAAGGCGGCTCGCAGCGCCACCAGGGGGCGCAGGGCCATCCCGGTCATCGCCGCGGCGGAGAGGGCGAGCGCGCCGCCGAGGCCGATCAGCAGCCCGAACAGCGAGCGGCGGAACTCCAGCTTGTCGCGCTGCAGGCGCACCACCGCCTCGGCCGCGTAGACCCGCCAGATGGCGCCGTTGCGCGGGTCCTGCACCGGACGGACGTGGACCTGGATCAGGAAGCCCTCCGGCGCGCGGGCCTGAAGCACCTCCTCGCCGGAGATGATGGCGCGCAGCGGCAGCAGTTCTTCGCCCAGGGAGGGCGAGCGCACGACCGAGCCGTCGGGCCGCTCGACCTGCCAGTAATAACCTGAGCCGGGCCGCGTGTAGCGCGGATCCGCGAGCCGCGTCTCCTCGGGCGACGCCGAAATGGCGCCGGTCAGGATCAGGCTCTCGAGCTGGTCGAGCTGGGCCGAGAGGTTGCGGGAGAAGGCGCGCTCGGCGATCTCGTCGAAGGTCTGCAGCAGCAGCCACCCCGAGAGGCCGAGCGCGATCACGATCCATACGACGCCCCCCAGAAGGGCGCGGGCGCGCAGGGACAGCGCGCCCAAGGTCGTCAGCTTCCGTCGAACTGGTAGCCGCGGCCCCTTATGGTGACGATGATCTTCTGGCCGAGCTTCTTGCGCAGCCGGCCGATGAAGACCTCGATCGTGTTGGAATCCCGCTCCGTGTCGTAGCCGTAGACGTGCTCCGACAGCTCCGTGCGGCTCACCACCCGGTCCTTGTGGGCGATCAGGTAGCCGAGGACGTTGGTCTCCTGCGCGGTCAGCATCACCTGCTGACCGTCGAGCGTGACGCGGCCGGACCGCGTGTCGAACTCGAACGCACCCTGCTTGAAGACCGGGTTCGGCTGGTTGGTGGAACGACGCATGAGGGCGCGAAGGCGCGCCATCAGCTCGTCCATCTGGAAGGGCTTGGTGAGGTAGTCGTCGGCGCCGGCGTCGAGGCCGGCCACCTTGTCGCGCCAGCTGTCGCGGGCGGTCAGGATCAGCACCGGCGCCTTGACGCCGGCGTCTCGCCAGTCCCGCAGGACGGCGTTGCCGTCCTTCTTGGGCAGGCCCAGATCCAGGACGATGGCGTCGTAAGGCTCGTTGGAGCCGAGGAAGCTGCCCTCCTCGCCGTCGGCGGCGACGTCGACGACGCGGCCTTCGTTCTCGAGGGCCCGTTGAACCTGCCCGGCAAGGGCCAGTTCGTCTTCGACCAGCAATACGCGCATACCTTCCTCCGATTCGGATGTCCGGCGCGTTACGCAACACGGTGGCCGGACCGAAGTCAGGATGAACGACTTCGGCAGAGAATCTCAACCTTTTCCCTGCTGGAAGGCTGGGAAACAAGAGCGAATCGCTTCGCCGGTTCCGCGACGATTACTGTGAACCTGTGGTCAACGCAAGGTTCAGGGCGAATTCAAAAGGCCCCGCCTCCGCCCGAACCCTTGGCCGCAAGTGGCTGATCAGCAGGCACGGTCGCCGCTGACCCGGTCCGGTCGAGCGCGGAGCCGGGCCCTCCGAAGCGACCCTTCCGGACGATGGACGCCGCGGCCGGACGCCTTCTCGATCGCCCGAGGCGCCGCGGCGCCCCCGCGACGTCCGGCCCGCCGTCGCATCGTCGCGGAGCCGGTCAGCGCTCCGATTCGTCCTCCGGCGGCTCGCGCCCGACGCCGAGGAAGACGAAGCGGAAAGGCAGCGCCCAGAGCACGCCGAGCGCGACGTAGACCAGAAGCTCGACCAGGAACGGCATGGCGCCGAGCCAGCCGACGAGGGTGACCGCGACGACCACGTAGAGCGGCAGCCAGACGAGGAGCAGCAGCAGCGAGAGCCGCCGGCGGGCACGGTAGGTCAGTTTCATGACCGGCTATCTAGCGGCGAACGGGTCGGTGACGAGGATCGTGTCGTCACGCTCCGGCGAGGTGGAGACCAGCGCGACCGGCCGGCCGACCAGCTCCTCGACCCGGCGCACGTACTTGACCGCCTCGGCCGGAAGGTCGGCCCAGCGCCGGGCGCCGGCGGTGGAGGCGGACCATCCCGGCAGCGTCTCGTAGATCGGCTCGACGCGCGCCTGCAGCCCGGCGGCGGTCGGCAGATGGTCGTAGTCGCGGCCGTCGACGCGGTAGCCGGTGCAGATCTTCACCGTCTCGAAGCCGTCGAGCACGTCGAGCTTGGTGAGCGCGACGCCGTCGACGCCGCCGGTGACGCAGGTCTGACGCACCAGCGCCGCGTCGAACCAGCCGCAGCGGCGCTGGCGGCCCGTGACGGTGCCGAACTCGTGCCCGCGTTCGCCGAGGCGGCGGCCGTCCTCGTCGAACAGCTCGGTCGGGAACGGTCCCTCCCCCACGCGCGTCGTGTAGGCCTTCACGATGCCGAGGACGTAGCCGACGGCCCCGGGGCCGATGCCGGACCCCGCCGCCGCCATGCCGGCGGTGGTGTTGGAGGAGGTCACGTACGGATAGGTGCCGAAGTCGATGTCGAGCAGCGCGCCCTGCGCGCCCTCGAAAAGGATGCGGTCTCCCTCGCGGCGCCGCTCGTCGAGCACGCGCCAGACCGGGCGGGCGTAGGGCAGGACCTTCGGCGCGATCTCCGCCAGCGCCGCCTCGAGCGCGGGACGATCGACCGGATCGGCCCCGAGGCCGCGGCGCAGCGGATCGTGATGCGCCAGAAGCCTGTCGATGCGGGTCGAGACGGTCTCGGGGTCCGCGAGGTCGGCGACGCGGACCGCGCGGCGGCCGACCTTGTCCTCGTAGGCCGGGCCGATGCCGCGGCCGGTGGTGCCGATCTTCGCCTTGCCGGCCGCCTGCTCGCGGATCTGGTCGAGGTCGCGGTGCAGCGGCAGGATCAGGGGCGCGTTCTCGGCGATCGCGAAGTTGCGAGGCGTGATCGCGACGTCGCGCTCGGTCAGCCGCCCGATCTCCTCGATCAGCGCCCAGGGATCCAGCACGACGCCGTTGCCGATGATCGAGAGCTTGCCTTGGCGGACGATGCCTGAGGGCAGCAGCGAGAGCTTGTAGGTCTCGCCGTCGATGACCAGCGTGTGGCCGGCGTTGTGCCCGCCCTGGAAGCGGACGATGACGTCCGCCCGTTCGCTCAGCCAGTCGACGATCTTGCCCTTGCCCTCGTCGCCCCACTGGGCGCCGACGACGACGACGTTGGCCATGACGGCTCCTCCTCACCGGTTGCGGCGGGTGTGTAGCGCAGGGCGCGCCGGGCCGCCATCCGCGCCGTGTCGGGGGACGGCGCCCGGCGGTTGCGCCGATGACGTGGGCGCAGGCATGATCTCGTGGTCGAAGGCGAAAGGGCCGCAAGATGCAGGGTGATGCGTGGATCGTGGCGGCGCTGGAGGCCGCCGGGGCGTGGCGCGCCGCCGCGGAGGCCCGGTGGCTGGCGCTGACGCCCGAGTCGCGGGCCTTCGCCGCGTTCGGCCTCGCGGCGCTGGCGGGCGCGCTGCTGACGGCGCTGCTCTGGGCGCGCCCGGCCCGCCGGCGCGCGCGGCGGCTGGCGCAGCGCCTCGCCGTGGAGACCGAGGCCCGGCGCGCCGCGGAGGCCGAGCTCGCCGCCGAAAGGCGGGCGCAGGCGGCGCGGATCGGCGAAATCCGCGAGATGGAGGCGCGGCTGGAGAATAGCTTCGCAGGGCTGGCGGCCGGCGCGCTCGACCGAAACGCCGAGCGGTTCCTCGGCCTCGTGAGCGAGCGGTTCGAGGGGCATCGGCGCGACGCCGACGCGGCCCTCGCCGCGCGACAGGCGGCGGTGGAGGCGCTGGTCAGGCCGGTCCGCGAGACGCTCGGCGCCTTCGAGAAGCGGGTGGGAGAGATCGAGACCGCGCGCGCCGACGCCTACGGCGAGCTCCGGTCGGTCGCGGCGCAGCTGCGCGAGGGGCAGACGGCGCTGCGCGACGAGACGGGCCGGCTGGTGCAGGCGCTCCGCGCGCCCAAGACGCGCGGCCGCTGGGGGGAGTTCCAGCTTCGGCAGGTCCTGGAGATGGCCGGCATGGCCGAGCATGCCGACTTCGAGACCGAAGTCGGCCACGAGACCGACGACGGCCCGCGCCGACCGGACGTGCGCCTGAACCTGCCCGGCGGCAAATGCCTGGTGGTGGACGCCAAGACGCCGCTCGACGCCTATCTGACCGCGCTGGAGGCCGAGCCCGGCAGCGCTTCGCAGTCCGAGGCGTTGGATGCGCACGCCCGGCAGGCGCGGGCCCATGCCCGGGCGCTCGGCGCCAAGGCCTACTGGAACGCGCTGCCCGAGGCGCCGGACTTCGTGGTCATGTTCGTGCCGGGCGAGGCGTTCTACGCCGCGGCGGTCGAGCGCGACCCGGCCCTCTTCGAGGACGCGCTGGCGCGGCGCGTGCTGATCGCCTCGCCCACCACGCTGATCGCCTTGGCGAAGTCCGTCGCCTACGGCTGGCAGCAGGCGAAGCTGGCCGAGGGCGCCCGGGAGATCGCCGAGACCGCGCGCGTGCTCTATGACCGGCTTCGCGGCTTCGGCGAGCATCTGGACGGCGCCGGCAAGGCGCTCGGCCAGGCGGTGGAACGCTACAATCGGGCGGTCGGCGCGCTGGAGGGGCGGGTGATGCCCTCGGCCCGCCGCTTCGAGGCGCTCGGAGTGACGCCGGAGGGCGCGCGCGCCGAAGCGCCGCGCGCCGTCGGGCAGGGCGTGCGCGGCGTGGCGGCCGCCGATCTCGCGCGGGCGGCCGAGTGACCCGAGGCGATCACTCCGGCAGGCGGTTGTGCGAGCCGTCGCAGAGAGGCTGGGTCTGCGAGGCCTTGCAGCCGCAGAAGAAGACGCGCTTCGTCTCCTCGGCCACCCATTTCTGCGGCTGGAAGGCGGTGCCCTTGTGCGAGCCGTCGCAGAAGGGCTGCTTGGTGGAGAGTCCGCAGGCGCACCAGAAATAGCTCTTGCCGGCCTCGACCTCGACCGGGAAGGGGCCGCGCTTGGCGACGGTGGGCGTCTCGGACATTCGGCTGGCTCCAAGGCTGGCTGCGTTGCACCGGGGAGGCTAGGGCGGGCGCCGGTGGCGACAAGCGGGAGAGCGGGAAATGCCGGACTGGACGCTCGAGGCGCACGCGATCATCTGCCGCGAAGGCTGCATAGCCGACGCGACGGGCCGCTTTCCGGACGCGCTGGCCAACGAAGCCGACTGGACGCGCTTCCAGGCCGCGCTGGACGACTGTCGCGCCGTGGTGCTCGGCCGAGCGAGCCATGAGGCGACGCCGAACCGGGCCGGGCGCCGACGGGTCGTCGTCTCGCGGACGGTCGAGCGTCTCGCCGCGCGACCGGACGGGCTCTGGTGGAATCCGGCGGGGGCCCCGCTCGAGGCTGCGCTGAAGCGGGTCGCGCCCGAAGGCGGGCGCATCGGGGTGCCGGGCGGGCGAGGCGTCTTCGATCTGCTGCTGGATCGGATCGAGGTCTTCGAACTCGCGCGTCACGGGGGCGTCGCGCTGCCGGGCGGCGTTCCGGTCCTGGCCGGCGTCGGTCCCGCCCGTCCGCCGGAGGCGGCGCTGGCCGAGGCGGGGTTCGCCCGCACGGCGGTCGAGACGCTCGACCCCGAGGCCGGCGTCCTCGCCGAGACGTGGCGGCGCGCCCCCTCCGGCGCGGGGCCGGAGGGGGCGGGGCCTCAGTAGCTGATCGCCTTCGCCTGGCCGACCTGCGGCAGGGCGGCGATCTCCTTCAGCGCGTCGGGCGTGGGCGCCTCGTCGATGCCGACGAGGGCGATGGCCTCGCCGCCCTTCTCGGCCCGGCCGAGGGCGAAGGTGGCGATGTTGATGCCCAGCGCGCCGAGCTTGGTGCCGAGCGCGCCGATGTAGCCCGGCGCGTCGGCGTTGGTGGTGTAGAGCATGTGCGGCTGCGGCTCGGCCTCGAGGTTGATGCCCTTGATCTGGATGAAGCGCGGCCGGCCGTCCGAGAACACGGTGCCGGCGACGGAGCGGGTCTGACGCTCGGTCCGCACGCCGAGACGGACATAGGAGCCGTAGGCGCCCTGCGCGTCCTTGCGGGTCTCGGCGATGTGGATGCCCTTCTGGCGCGCCACCAACGGGGCGGAGACCATGTTGACCCCGCCCTCGCCGACCAGCGGCTTCAGAAGCGAGGCGGTCAGCGCCGCGGTCAGCGGCTTGAGGTTCAGTTCGCCCACGCGGCCGACGTACTCGATCTCGATCTCGGTGATCGCGTGCTCCGTCACCTGCCCGGCGAAGCCGCCCAGCATCTCGCAGAGCGCGATCCAGGGCTTGAGGATCGGCGCCTCCTCGGCGGTGACGCCGGGCGCGTTGATCGCGTTGGCGATCGCGCCCTTCGTCAGGTAGTCGCTCATCTGTTCCGCGACCTGGAGGGCGACGTTCTCCTGCGCCTCCGTCGTCGCGGCCCCGAGATGGGGCGTGCAGACGATGTTCGGGGCGTCGAAGAGCGGGTTCTCCGTCGCCGGTTCCCTGTCGAACACGTCGAAGGCGGCTCCGGCGAGCCGGCCCGACTTCAGCGCCTCGGCCACCGCCGCCTCGTCCACGAGGCCGCCGCGGGCGCAGTTGATCAGGCGCGCGCCCGGCTTCATTCCCGCGATCCGCTCGGCCGAGAGGATATTGGCCGTCTTGTCGGTCTTGGGCAGGTGCAGCGTGACGAAGTCCGCCTTGGCGAGCAGCTCGTCGAGCTCGACCTTGGTCACGCCGAGCTCCTGCGCGCGCTCGGCGCTCAGGAACGGGTCGTAGGCGAGCACGCGCATCCTGAGCCCCAGCGCCCGGCTCGCCACGACCGAACCGATGTTGCCGCAGCCGACCACGCCGAGCGTCTTGCCGGTGATCTCGGTCCCCATGAACTTCGACTTCTCCCACTTGCCGGCGCGGGTGGAGGCGTCGGCCTCGGGGATCTGGCGGGCGCAGGCGAACATCATGGCGACGGCGTGCTCGGCCGTGGTGATGGAGTTGCCGAAGGGCGTGTTCATCACCACGACGCCCTTCGCCGAGGCGGCGGGAATGTCGATGTTGTCGACGCCGATGCCGGCGCGGCCGATCACCTTGAGTCTGGTCGCCTTCTCGAGAATCTCCGCCGTCGCCTTGGTGGCGGAGCGGACGGCGAGGCCGTCGTAGTCGCCGATGATCTCGGCGAGCTTGGCCGGGTCCTTGCCGAGATCCGGCTGGAAATCGACCTCGACGCCGTTGTCGCGGAAGATCTGCACGGCGGCGTCCGAAAGCTTGTCGGAGATCAGAACCTTGGGAGCGGTCATGGCTTGCGTCCTCTGACGTCGCGCGGCGGGGCCGCCCGGACGCGCGTCCGGGGCCCGCGGGCGCGGGGGGATGGGCGGAAGGCCGGGCGCGAAGGGGCGCCCGGCGGAAGGGGTGATCAGGCCGCGGCGGCCTCGGCGCGCGCGGTCTCGAACGCCCAGTCGAGCCAGGGCGTCAGCGCCTCGACGTCCGCCGTCTCCACCGTGGCGCCGCACCAGATGCGGAGCCCGGCGGGCGCGTCGCGGTAGCCGTTCACGTCGAGCGCGGCGCCCTCCGCCTCCAGCGCCTGCACCATGCGCTTGACGAAGGCCTTCCGGCCGGCGTCGTCGAGCGTGGCGACGGCGGGGTCGGTGACCTGGAGGCAGACGGAGGTGTTGGACCGCGCCTCCGGCAGCGCCACGAGGTTCTCGATCCAGGGCGTGCGGTCGACCCAGGCCTGAAGCGCCGCGAAATTGGCGTTCGCGCGGGCCTGCGTGGCCGAGACGCCGCCGATCTCCTCGATCCAGAGCAGGGCATCGAGCGCGTCGGCCACGGCCAGCATCGAGGGCGTGTTGATCGTCTCGCCCTTGAAGATGCCCTCGTTCAGCTTGCCGCCCTTGGTGAGGCGCATGATCTTCGGCAGCGGGCGGGGCGGCGCGTAGCTCTCCAGCCGCTCCACCGCGCGGGGCGAGAGGATCAGCATGCCGTGCGCGCCCTCCCCGCCCATCACCTTCTGCCAGGAGAAGGTGGTCACGTCGCATTTCGACCAGTCGATCGGCTGCGCGAAGGCGGCGGAGGTGGCGTCGTTGAAGGTCAGCCCCTCGCGGTCCGCCGCGATCCAGTCGAAATCGGGGATCCGAGCGCCGGAGGTGGTGCCGTTCTGGGTGAAGAGCACGTCCGCCTCGGGCCGCACCGCGGTCAGGTCGGGCAGTTCGCCGTAGGCGGCCTCCATCACGCGGCAGTCGTCGAGCTTGAGCTGCTTGGTGGCGTCGGAGGCCCAGCCGGCGCCGAAGCTCTCCCACGCCAGCGCGTCGACCGGGCGGGCGCCGAGCATCGCCCACATCGCCGTCTCGTAGGCGCCGGTGTCGGAGGCGGGGACGATGCCGACCCTGTAGCCCTCCGGCACGCCGAGGATCGCCGCGGTGCGGTCGATGACCTCCTTCAGCTGCGCCTTCGGGCCGGCGGCGCGGTGCGAGCGGCCGAGCCAGGCGTGGCGCATGACCGCCTCCGGCGACCAGCCGGGGCGCTTCGGGCACGGACCTGAGGAGAATTCGGGGCGCGCAGGCTTCGCCTGCGGCTTGGTCGGGAACGTCATGGACGCGCTCCGTCGTCAGGGCGAGTTCGCTGAGCCCGCCGCCGCTCGCCCTTGTCCGGCGACGCGCCCGCAGCCGTCATAGGACCTGGGCGCCATCACGGTCAACGGCGTCGTTTCGCCCCGGCGCGGGCGTCAACCTCCCGTCAACCCTGCCGCGACGAGGCTGGGGCGATGAAGCCCGCCCTTGCCCGGGCGGCGCAGGCGGCGCAGGATCGGTGTATGGTCGAGGTTCTGGAGGTGCGGCGCGCGACGCCGCGCGACGCGGGCGAGGTCACGGCGCTGCTGCTGGCCTGCTACGGCACGCTCTATCGCGGCTGGTACCCGGACGCCGCGGTGGATCGGGCGCTGCCGGGCCTGGCGCGCGCGCAGCCCTCGCTGCTGGCCTCGGGCCGCTTCCGCATCGCGACCATCGGCGGGGAGGCCGCTGCGGTCGGCGGCTGGTCCGAGCCCGCGGAGAACGGGCGCATCCTGCGCACGGGTCACGTCCGGCATTTCGGCGCCCATCCGGACCGGCTGCGCCGCGGAGCCGCCGGCGCGATCCTCGCCGAGTGCCTCGAGGAGGCCGCGGCGGAGGGCGTGGTGCGGATGACCTGCGTCTCCAGCCTGCCGGCCGAGCCGTTCTACGCCGCCTTCGGCTTCACGACGACGGGTTTCCGCCTCGCGGCCGCGCCCGGAGGCGGTCGTTTCGGCGTGGCGCTGATGGAGCGGGCGCTGACGCGTTGACGGCGGCGCTTCAGTCCGCGTGGTCCCGGAAGGGCAGGCGCGGCGGGGCGATCAGGCGTTCGGCCACCGCGGCGGCGCCGGCAGCGGCGCCGGGGCCGTCGAACGCGCCGCGCACCTGCGTCGCCCAGCCGAGGGCGCGCAGGAAGACCTCGACCCGGCCCGGATCGGGCGGGCGCGGATCGTTCCAGAACGAGGCGAGGGGGCGGCGGTCGGTCAGCCCTTCGCGGTCCCATATCGCACGTCCGAGCGCTTTCGCGGGCACGCCGGAGCGTAGCGCGGAGAGGCCGACGGTGGAGTTGACCGTCACCACCCCCGCGGTCTCGTCCAGCATCGCGGCGAGATCGCCGCCGCGGATCACCTCCACCCGCTCCGCCGCCGCGCCGGCGGCGCCCTTGGCGATGCGTCGCCAAGGGGTCAGGCCGTTGTCCTGCGGGTGCTCCTTCAGGATCAGGCTGGCCCCGGGCGGCGCCTCGGCGGCGAAGGAGGCCACGACGCGGCGCACGGTCTCTCGCAGGTCCGCGTCGGGGCCGTGCGCGCGGATCTGATAGTCGGTTCTGAGTTGCAGCGGAAACAGGAACTTGTGGCGTCCTCGCCAAGCCGAGAGGATCCGCCCTGCGTGCGCCGCATCGGACCGGGCGCGCGCCAGGGTCCAGAGGAAGCCGACGTATTCCGCCAGCGGATGCCAGGTCTGATGGCGTCGGTAGCCGGGATGGGTGAGCGGGCCGAGCGCGAGGTTGGAGAGGTTCCACGCCACGTCCATCGCCGCGTAGGCGGCGAAGGAGGAGCGCCAGATACGCGTCTCCTCGGGGACCGGGCCGCGGGCGAGGGCCTCGATCTCGGGCCAGAGTTCGGGAAACGTTCCGTCGGCGCCGCCGCCTTCCGGCTCCACCGTCAGCCAATCCGGACGCACGTAGCCGAGCTCGACGTGCCAGCGGCGGAGGCCGAGCGCGCGGGCCTCCGCGAGCGCCTCGGCGTGCGCCGGGCGCCGGGCGCCGAGATGGACGAGATCGGTGATCCCCTCCTCGGCCATGAAGCGGCGCACGAAGGCGGGCCAGCCCGCCGCCCGGCCGCGATAGCTTCGCCCGCCGGGGCGGCGCCAGAACAGGGCGTCGCCGGGCGAGAGGTGCAGGCGCCGCACCTCGGCGCCGCGTTCGTCGAGGGCGTCGCCGAGGCGCGAGAAGAAGAACGAGGACGGTCCCTGCAGCAGCAGGAAGCGCCGGCCGGCGCCCGCACCGCTCAACGCCCTCGCCCCCGGCCTCGGCCGCGCCCGGCCGTGTTCCCGGACCGACCCGGAGGCCGCGCGGGCCGGGCGGCCGGGCGGCTCGTCGCCCGCCCCTCCGGTCCGAGCCGCGTCCCGAGCCGGGCAGCGGCTCCGCTGGCGCCGGGGGGCGCCGCGCCGGCGGCGGATTGACACGTCCCGGGGGCGCGACTAGGCGGCGACGGTCCCTCCGCCCGGCCCGAGGCCCGATGTCCGACCGCCCCCTCCGCGTCCTGTTCCTGCAAGGGCCGCCGACCGGCTTCTGGCGCGAGCTCGCCGGGACGTTCGAGGCCGGGGGCCACGCCGCGCTCAAGGTCAACCTCTGCACCGCCGACGCCCTGTTCTGGCGGCGCCGGGCGAGGGCCTATCGCGGGCGCTTCTCGCGCTGGCGCGGCTGGATCGCGCGCCTCCTCGCGGAGGAGCGGATCGACGCGGTGCTCTACTACGCCGACCGGCTGCCCTATCACGTCGTCGCGGCGGAGGAGGCGGCGCGGCTCGGCGTGCCGGCCTACGCGGTGGAGTTCGGCTATCTGCGCCCCGACTGGCTGACGCTGGAGCGGGGCGGCATGGGCGCGTTCAGCCACCTGCCGGACGACCCCGCGGTCTGGCGCGCCCTCGCGGCCGAGGCGCCGGCGCCGGCGTCCGAGGCGCGTTTCGGACATTCCTTCCTGCACGAGGCCGCCTCCGACGTCGCCTTCCACCTCGCCAACGCGCTGCTGGCGCCACCCTATCCGTTCTATCGGCTCGACAAGCCGGTGCATCCGCTGATCGACTATCCGAGCTGGCTGCCCCGGCTCTGGCGCGGCGACCGCGAGGCCGCCTTCGCCGAAGCCGTGACGCGGGAGGCGGAGGCCGGCGCGGCGCCGTTCCACCTCTTCGCGCTGCAGCTCCAGTCGGACTACCAGATCCGGGACAACGCGCCCTTCGACGATCTCGGCGAGATGATCGAGGCGGTGGTGGCCTCCTTCGCGCGGGCCGCGGCGCCGGAGCGGCGGCTGATCGTGAAGCTGCATCCGCTGGACAACGGCCTCTTCGACTGGCCGGGCGCGGTGCGCCGGGCGGCGGCGCGCCATGGCGTCGAAGGGCGGGTCACGACGATCGACGGCGGCCGGCTCGACGCGCTGATCCGGCACGCGGGCGGCGTGGTGGTGGCCAACTCCACCGTCGGACTGCACGCGATCCGCGCCGGCGCGCCCGTCGCCGCGCTGGGCGAGGCGGTCTACGCCATGCCCGGCCTGACGCATCAGGGGCCGCTCGACGGGTTCTGGGAGGCGCCGGCGCCGGTGGACGCGGCGCTCGCGCGGGATTTCGTGCGCGCCCTGGCCGCGACGGCGCAGGTGCGCGGCAGCTTCTACCATCCCGAGGGCCGGCGCCTGGCGGCGGCGGAGATCGTGCGCCGGGTCGCCGCCGGCGGCGTGCAGGCCGGCGCCGCCTACGTCGATCCCCCGCCCCGCCTGCCGGTAAGCGCCCGCCACCACGCCTAGTTGAAGGTGTTGGAGATCCGCAGCGTCGCCGTCACCGGGCTGAGCGCCGTGGAGATGGTGCGCAGCACCTTGTCGGCGTCGGCCAGCGGCGCGTTGGCGACGTAGACGATGTCGCCGTCCTCGATCTCGAAGCGGCGGGCGAGGAAGAAGGCCCCGGCGTCGGTCAGGTCGAGATTGTAGACCAACGGCGAGAGGGGGCCGTCGCGCGGCGCCCCGGCCAGCGCCTCCGCGGTGGCGCGGTCCTCGTAGCGGAACACGAAGACGGCGCCGGGGTCCGAGCGGCGGTCGTCGAGGCCGCCGCTCTCGGCCAGCGCCTGCTCCAGCGTCACGCGCTCCGAGGCGAAGGCGGCGCGGCGCGGCTGCGAGGCGGCGCCGAGGACGGTGTAGCTCGCCTCGGAGCGCAGCAGGGCCACGACGTCGCCGGGCTGCACCGGCACGTTCTGCGCCGGGTCCGCGAGCAGGCGCGAGAGCCGGGTCTCCGCCTGGCGGCCGTCGCGGGTCAGGCGCACCACGACGCTGTGCGACGGGGCGTCGGTCCCACCGGCCGCCGCGATGACGTCCAGCACCCGCTCCCCCACGTCGGCCAGCGGCACGCGGCCGCCGGCGGTCGCGTCGCCGAGCACCGTGACCGAGGAGACCGGCGAGGCGGCGCGCGTGACGAGCGCCTGCGGCTCGATCGCCTTGCCCTGCAGCGCGGCCTCGACCGCGGCGCCCACGGCCTCCGGCGTGCGGCCGGCGGCGCGGATGCGCCCGGCATAGGGCACCGTGATGTCGCCGGAGGGGCCGATGCGCTGCTGCGGCAGGGTCAGGCCGCGCGGCCCGCCCTCGGGCGCCGAGAACAGCCCGCCCTCGACCGCCTCCCAGATGGTGACGGCGACGGCGTCTCCGACCCGCAGGCGCGGCCCGTCGCCCGAGTCGCGCGGCAACGGCGCGACGTCGGGGGCCAGCGTCTCGGCCTCGAGCGTCGCGATCGTATCGGGCGTCAGGGGCACCAGGACGTAGGGGGGCGGCCCTTCCGGCGCGGGCGCGGCGCCGGCGCGCACGGCCTCTCCCGTCGGACCGGACTTCGGCGCGGCGGCGCAGCCGGCCAAGGCGAGCGCCGCGAGGATCGCGGCCGCGCGCCGCCCGATGCCCTGTGCCGCCGTCATGCGCCGTCCGTCCCCCGCCCCGCGACCGTCCCGCGGCCCCTGTGTGCAACGGCGGCGAGGCGCAGGCAACCGGGGTCGACGCCGGCCGACCCGGGGACCGCGCCCGACCTGCGCGCGCGCCTATCCAAAGCGTCGCCGAGATGCTACATGCCGCGTCGAGGCCGTCGCGGGGCCGTGCCGCCGCCACGCGCCTCCACGGCCCCTGGCGGCCGCCCCGCCCCGAAGAGCCCGAGCCGCATGACCGACGCCGCCGCGCCCCGCAAACGTCACCGCCCGGAATCGCCCTTCCGGGTGCATCTGCGCGTCGTGACGGCGCTGCTCCGGCGGGAGATGGCGACGCGGTACGGGCGCACCTCCGGCGGCTATTTCTGGGCGGTGGCCGAGCCCGCGGGCATGATCGGCATGATGAGCATGGCCTTCGCGGCGCTGTCGCGCAAGCCGGACCTCGGGCAGAGCTTCATCGTGTTCTTCGCGACCGGCTTCCTGAGCTTCAACTTCTACCGCATGACGGCGTTGCAGCTGTTCTCGGCCGTGCGGAGCAACCGGGCGTTGCTGAACTACCCGAACGTCGCCATCTACGACGCCATGGTGGCGCGGCTGCTGCTGCAGACGCTCACCAACTGCATGGTCGCGGTGGTGATCCTCGGGATCGCGATCTGGTACACCGGGCAGACCGTGCAGCTCGACGTGGCGTGGATCGCGCCGGCGCTGGGCGCGGCGACGCTGCTGGCCTTCGGGGTCGGGGTGATGAATTCGGTGCTGTTCCAGATGTTTCCGCTCTATCAGCGGGTGTTCCTGATCGTGAACCGGCCGCTCTTCATCATCTCGGGCGTGCTCTACATCCCGGAGATCCTGCCGACGCAGCTGCGCGAGCTGATCGCATGGAACCCGCTCGTGCACGTCGTCTCGGGCTTCCGGCAGGGGGTGTATCCGAGCTACCACTCGATGATCACGCAGCTCGAGTATCCGGCCCTCTGCGGGCTCGTGACGCTGGCGCTGGGCCTGCTGCTGCTGCGGCGCTTCGGCGAGAGGCTGATGGACCAATGACCGGCCCGCAGGCGAGCCTCGTGTTCGAGAACGTCTCCAAGGAATTCCGCGTCAAGGGCGGGGTCAAGACGGTGGTGCGCGACCTGAACATGGCGATCCCGCGGGGACGCTCGCTGGCGCTGCTCGGGCGCAACGGCGCCGGGAAGTCCACGCTGCTGTCGATGGTGGCCGGGGCGTTGAAGCCCGATCGCGGGCGCATTCTGCGCAACGCCAACATCTCGTTCCCGCTGGGTTTCGCGGGATCGTTCCACAGGGACCTGAGCGGGGCGCAGAACGTGCGCTTCGTGGCGCGGATCTACGGCGTCGACGAGGAGATGCTGATCGACTACGTGCAGGATTTCGCCGAGATCGGGCCCTTCATCGATCAGCCGGTGCGGGTCTACTCCTCCGGCATGAAGGCGCGACTGGCCTTCGGGGTCTCGATGGGGATCCAGTTCGACGTCTATCTGGTCGACGAGCTGACCGCGGTGGGCGACCAGAACTTCAAGAAGAAGAGCAAGACGGTGTTCGAGAGCAAGCTCGCGAACTCCGATGTCATCATGGTCTCGCACTCCGTGAACC